>JBJXDV010000320.1:0-17896 GCA_046153465.1 Chitinophagaceae bacterium | reverse complement strand
AGTACCACGGTAAAAGAAATATTCAGGCCATTTATATCAATATCTTTTACCATATTCAGGGTTACAAGATCCTTCCCCAGGTCGGGTTCCTGCACATTGCTTAAGGCTTCCAGAATCTTTTCGCTAGTCATGAATGTATCTGTTTTGTTAAAAATAAACGAAGGTGCAAATTTAACCATTGTAAGGGGTATTTTATTGAAAGTATTTTAATGGTAGTCTGTATATTTGAGCTAATGAAAAGAACTCTACTACTCATCATTATTTTTGCAATTATTTTACCGTTTGGCGCAAGGTCGCAATTTGAAAAATTGAAAGACTCCGTGATCCAATTATTTGGAGTAGTGATGACTGCAGATAGCTTAATGGCCATACCTTCAGTAACCATTAAAGTGCAGGGGCGTAACCAGGGTTGTTATACAAATGAACAGGGTGTTTTTTCTATTGTAGTTTTAAAAGGCGACAAACTGGAGTTTACTTCCATTGGTTATAAGCCTAAGTTAATTGAAATACCCAGGAGCCTGGAGGGAAATCAGCATAGTATTATTCAATTAATGGTAGCTGATACAGTGTACTTGCCTGTTACTATTATAAGACCGCGCCCGACCCGCGAGCAATTTGAAAGAGATTTTGCAAGCATTGATATACCCGATGATAATTATGAAATAGCCCGTAAAAATACAGAGGAAGGAAAGCGAAGAATACTTGCGCGTTCAATCCCATCTGATGGAAGAGAAACTGGTAATATTGCTCTCCGCAATCACGCCAATAAGCATTATTATTATGGACAGGCGCCTCCGCAAAATATTTTTAACCCCTTTGCATGGAATGAATTCATTAAAGCCTGGAAGCGCGGTGATTTTAAAAACAAGTAGCATTTTAGGTAAGCATTTTATGACCCCGATCTGTAATTGATTTTACTGGTTGGAGTTATACTATTACTGTTTTTATTTATTCGTTCACGGTTGTCCTTAAATACGCCGGCATATTTCGAATAATGAATGTAAATAGGTAATTTGCCAGAACATGCAGCAGATAACACATGCTGCACGTCTATTCCAATATTAATGATTATTACTAACAGAATATGCTCGGTGTAACTATTCTTGGAAATAACTCGGCCTTGCCTGCATACGACCGTCACCCAACGTCACAGGTGGTTACGCTCGACGATCAATTATTTCTGGTAGATTGCGGAGAAGGAACTCAAATGCAACTCGCTCGCTATAAAATTCGTTGGGGAAGAATCAATCATATTTTTATTTCACACCTGCACGGAGATCATTATTTTGGATTACCTGGCTTTTTAAACAGTATTGGATTACTTAACCGGGAGCATGATATGCATTTATATGCTCCTGCTCCTGTTCAGCAAATTCTGCAACTGCAATTTGAAGCAGCAAATACTCATCTTTCTTATAACCTCCATTTTCATGCACTTGAAGAAGATGCTATATTGATAAAAACTGATAAGTGGCAGGTGAGTTGTTTTGCTACCAAACACCGGATTCCCTGTTTTGGTTTTAAATTTGAACAGGTAAAACCACCGCGAAAATTAAACCCAGATAAAGCCTTTAGATATCATATTCCCGCATCGTTTTACGACCGACTAAAATGGGGTGAAGATTACGAGGATAAAAAAGGAGAGCTAATAAAAAACGAATGGGTTACAGACTTGGCACCAAAACCAAAATCATATGCCTACTGCGCAGATACTATTTTTGATGAAGAATTAATTGTAAAGGTAGCCGGTGTAGATTTATTATATCATGAAACTACCTACCTCAAAGACTTAGCCGAAAGGGCCGCCATGCGTTTTCATTCAACCACTGATCAAGCTGCAACCATTGCATTAAAAGCAGCAGTTGGACGACTATTGATAGGGCATTTCAGCAGCAAATACGATAAACTCGATCAGTTTGAACAGGAGGCAAAGGAAATATTTCCGAACAGTTCTCTTGCTATTGAAGGTGTTACCTATAAAGTTTAATGGAATGAAAATTCTGTTTAGAATTTTTTATAGAAGCATAAACCTTTTCTCGATTTCTATCATCAAAAAATAAAATTTATTTCTGCAAATACAATTTCACTTTTGAATGCAGTTCTTCGCTAAGGGGAATCATGGGCATTCTAAGATAATTGTTTAGTAGTCCCATTTCCGTCAAAAAGGCTTTAACGCCGGCAGGATTATTTTCTGCGAACATTAAATCGTAAGCTTCCAGCAATTCATCGTTTAATTTTTTGCCTGCTATAAAATCCTGATTCAGACAATACCTTATCATATCCGAAAATTTTTTCGGAAAGGCATTAGCGGCTACACTAATTACACCTTGCATACCACATGCTATTTGCGGAAGAATCAATGCATCATCCCCCCCTACTACTAAAAAGTCATCAGGTTTATCGCGAAGAATTTGTATGCATTGGGCCATATCACCGCTCGCTTCTTTAATACCGGCAATATTTTTTATTTCATTAGCGAGGCGAATGGCAGTGGATGCATTGATATTTCGGCCAGTTCTACCCGGTACGTTGTAAAGTAATATAGGTTTTGGAGAAGCTTCAGCAAGCATTTTATAATGTTGAAAAATTCCTTCCTGTGAAGGTTTATTATAATAAGGACTAGCGCTTAGCACAGCCACTGATTTCTCCAATGGAAAGGTTTCAATATCCTTTATTAGTTCTTTGGTATCGTTCCCGCCAATACCCACCACTACGGGTACACGCGCGGCTATTTTCTCGTAAGTGAATCGAATTATTGAAATCTTTTCTTCCTTGCTAAGTGTTGGTGTTTCTCCAGTTGTGCCAAGGGTTACCACATAATCGATTCCGCCCTTTATGACATGATCAATAATATTACCCAATGCTTCAAGATCTACATCGAAGTTCGATTTAAAAGGAGTAACAATCGCGACTCCGGTACCTTTTAAAATTGTTTGAAGAGACATGGAAGATTTATGACTTGTTATATATGAAGTACGATTAAAGTGAGTGCCTTTAACAATGTGACCTAATAATTATTGATTGCTTTTGTTTGAGGAACAAATCAAAAATCCTAAATTCTAAATGTTACTACACTTCATCCCAGAAACCCATTTTCCCAAATTTTGTTATCCGTTTTCGAACGCGTTCGTCGGGATCGATGGATTGTAATTCACGGATGGTATTAATGAGATAGGGTTTTAACATAGATGCCGCTTCAGCATAGTCCCAATGAGCCCCGCCAATTGGTTCTGGCACTATATCATCAATTAATCCGAATTGCAGCATATTGTCGGGCGTTAACTTTAATTGTTCTGCTGCTTTTTCTTTTTGATCCCAACTGCGCCACAATATAGAGCTACAGTTTTCCGGAGAAATAACCGTGTACCATGAATTCTCCAGCATAAATATCTTATCTCCCACTCCAATTCCCAGAGCTCCGCCAGAAGCACCTTCTCCAATAATTACGCAAATCACAGGAACCTTCAACCGCATCATTTCATAAATATTACGGGCAATTGCTTCGCCTTGTCCTCTTTCCTCCGCTTCCATACCAGGAAATGCGCCAGGTGTATCGATAAGTGTAATTACTGGTTTATTAAATTTTTCGGCAAGTTTCATTAAACGAAGTGCTTTCCGGTATCCTTCGGGGTTAGCCATACCGAAGTTGCGCAGTTGACGCATTTTTGTATTGATCCCTTTTTGCTGACCAATCACCATTACGGTTTGACCATCCAGTGCAGCAAAACCACCTACCATTGCTTTATCATCGCGTACATTTCGATCGCCGAAGAGTTCAACAAAATCGGTAAATATTTTATTGATGTACTTGAGGGTATAGGGTCTATCGGGATGGCGGCTTAATTGAACTTTTTGCCACGGTGTAAGGTGTAATGTAATTTCTCTTCTTTTATCAATTACTGAGGCTTGTAATTGTTGAATAGATGAGTTGTAATCAATCTTAGGGTTTTTTTCAGCAAGTTGTTTCTGCTTTTCAATATCTTCAAACAGTTCCTTAATAGGTTTTTCGAAATCGAGGAATTGTCGGTTTTTGTCTAGCGGCATAAGCAGTTTTAATAAGGCTGTAAAATTAAGGGAAGGAGTTTTTTTATGGTTATTTTTTTTAAAGGGCCTATTGTTGTTTGAAAATCTATTTCCCCTATCTTTGCCGTCCTTAAAACGGGCAATTGCGATTGTTCGTTTTGACTAAAGGATCGGTAGTTCAGTTGCCTGCCTGACGGTAGACAGGGTTAGAATGCTGCCCTGTCATCTCGCCTAAGGCGAGACGGGTTCGAGCCTAAAAAGTTCTTATGCATTATGTTTATATAATTGAAAGTATCAGAGATGGTGATTTTTACAAGGGTAGTACAGAAGATTATATAAAGCGCCTTGAGCAGCATAATGGCGGCGAAAGTCAATTTACAAGATCAAAAATTCCTTGGAGATTAATTTTTGTTAGAGAATTTGAAAGCAAGAAAGAAGCATTGATTGAGGAAAGAAGATTAAAAAGATGTAATAAAATATATTTACAATGGTTAGTCAGACAACCGGTAAATACTTTAAATAATAAGTAAACTTAAAAAAGCTTTTTGGATCGGTAGTTCAGTTGGTTAGAATGCTGCCCTGTCACGGCAGAGGTCGCGGGTTCGAGTCCCGTCCGGTCCGCTTATTTTTGATTGAAACCTGCTCTGGTAGCAGGTTTCAACATTTTGGGTCTATTTATTGGTCTATAATAACCCGTTTTTACGAAGAACTTTACTTGTCTTTATCTTACTTTACATAGCTTGATAAATTATCATGGTAAAGGTACAATTAAGACTCTTTCTTAAACTGATTTACTACCGCTTATTATCCACAAAAAAGCAGTGAAACTTCACTGCCATACTACTTATGCTTGCATTAACTGCCTTATATCGCTACCCAGAAAATAAACTCTTGACCTTATCTTAACCCTTTTTAGTTTGCCATGTTTTATCCAATCGTAAATGGTGGGCTTGGTGATTTTAAAAAGGGAGCAGATTTCCTGTATTTTGTACAATGGCTTTTCTGTTAACCCTGGAGTTTCCATTATTGAGGCTAATGCTGGCTGCTCTTTTTGATTTCTGGATACCTCTTCTCTTATTATTACACGGATTTGGGCCCAGAATTCTTCTGGCTCAAATGGTATTAAAATTGGCACTGATGTGTTTGCTACCATACAATTTCATTTTCACAATCCCTTTAATGTAACCTGACTAACAATGGACGAACCATTTGATGGCTGATAAGTTATATATCCAAAATTCTGCAAGTCGTTTATGCACTTGTTGTAAGTTTGCCTGGCATTTATTTTGGCTGCCTTCATTATTACTGTTCTTTCGATGGGAAGAGGATTTTTACCGCCAGCCAAGTTCCATTGCTGCAGCAAAGCCATATAAAGACTAATGTGAGTTGTGCTAATTCTTACATCATCTTCAATGGCTTCATAAAAACCTGACAATGGTGGAAACAATTCCATACTAATTATTGAATTGCTGGTTTATTTTTCTTTCCCTTTGCTGAATTATTTATTCGCCTTTTTTTTAGTAGACCACTACCTGATGAACCATTTTTACTTTCAGGGTGTTCATCTTCATTTTGATTATCTGCTTGCTTTTTTCTTGCTTGTAGCTGTTTTTCCATTTTACGGTTCTGTAGGAAACGATAAGCTTCATCTACAGATATGCCGGGTTGCCCTTCGGAACAATAAAACCGCTGGCTGATTTCGGCTTTACTCTTTGCTTGATTTATATTTTCAAACAATTCAAAGTATGCTGAGCCAGTCCAATATTTTAATTTAAAAATTGCAGCAATGGATTTGCCTTCTTCTGTTGTTTCGATTGTTGTTAGGCTTGTCATTATTGTTTCAATCTTTTCCTCAGTTTCCCAACTGCTTTTATCACTTGCATTCCAATTTTTATTTTCTGTAAAATCAAATGCTTTTTTCCAATCTATTGCTGCCATCTTTTTCTCTACATCTTCTATATTAATTCCACTAATTGTTGTAGTGCCAAACGATACATCTTTTTGTAGAGTAGCATCATAATACATTAAAGCATAAACATCCTCTTTATCTTTTCGTTCAAAAAATAATTGAAAAGAAATTTGCTCCTCCATATTCTCATTTTTTTGAATAATACAAAAACTTTGAGGGCAAAAGCAAATCTTTTTTACCAATGAATTAACTGCATCACTAAAACCTAGAGCTTTCAATTGTTTAGTTAATTCAGAAATATTTTCAATATTCATAATACTGTTTTTAAAATTGAAAATGGGTTTAGGAGTATTTATGATACCCCTAAACCTTTCTTAGCACTTTCTCTTTTCTTTGGCAAAAGAGTCGTTCCATTTTTCTTTTCCTGCCCAGGCTTAACTTCCTGTTTTAACTCTTTTTTTTTATCCGGCTCCAATTCTTTTGCTACAGTTTTACTGCCTTTGTCAATACTGGCTTTGTATTGCTCCATTGATTCCCTTGCCATCAGTTTCATGTTAGAATCGTACAGATTTACATTTTTGTATTGCGGATTAGCTTCCATAAACATTTTATGGCTGCTGCCATCTTTTTCCATGGTTACAGATTGTACGTTTCCCTTCTGTAATGATTGCATCAGCGCCTTTTCTTTTTCCGGGTCTTTCATTTCTGCAACAGCAAATTTTTCAACAGCAGCTTTTAAATCATAACCATAGTTTTCATGAAACTGCTTTACTTCAAAGTTGTTTTTGCTGTCTTTGTTTTCAAAATTCAATTGCACCCAGGCTTTGTAAGGCTGGCCTTCTTTTGTAGTAAGGTCTTTTAGAACAGATCTTCCGTCTAATAAATTGTAAGCCTCTTTACCTGTAATACCTTTGCCTTTGTTGAGGTAAAAAATTTGTTCTGCTTTTTCTCCATTACTTTTTTCTAACGAAGCATGGTAGTTATTAAAAAAATACATATCGGAAGAATCAGATTTGCGGAAATTCATAGTAGCTTCAAAAGGCTTCTTATTTATTTCTGCCCTGTGAACTAATTGAAATTCCGGCTTTCCATCTGCCATACTTTTTTCAAGGTCGGCTTTATGGTTTTCACCAAAGCCCATGTACTTAATGTTGTCTGCCAAATACTGCAAATTTTCGTTGTTCATAACATTTGTTTTTAATTGTTTATTAAATAGAGATAATTGATTTCCTTCAATGTGATTTATTA
Source organism: Chitinophagaceae bacterium (assembly GCA_046153465.1). Lineage (GTDB taxonomy): Bacteria > Bacteroidota > Bacteroidia > Chitinophagales > Chitinophagaceae > Endoryza. The sequence goes on along the minus strand of JBJXDV010000320.1, from coordinate 10,716 downwards.
ATTCATCTGTAAAAGCATTGCCTTCGGAATTGTATAAAACATTTGCATCAGGATTTATAATTAATTGCTTTTCGAATTTTTCTATATAATCAATTTGTTTATAAACGTCCAGTATAGAATTAAAATGAAATACCCGGTAGCTATCCCTGTCACTGATATTATTTTTTGCAAAGTCATTTGCTTCAATTTGATTTTTAAAAAAGTGAACATTGTCTTTATCTATAAAGTACAAAGAGTTATTATAAGCAATCCAATGCTCTCCTTTACTTAAAGCCAGAGTGGTTAAGTCCAACACTTCATCAGATATTGGGTGTTCGATATTCATTTATAATCTGGTAAAACAATCGCATTCATTATTTTCTTATTCTTTACCCTGATAGAGAAATGCCTGCCGCCATTCTTTTCATTTATCTGCAAGGCCATATACTTTGCATCAGGGATGGTAAATTTTTCCAAAGCAAAAACCATTGTTGAAGTAGTGTTGGATTTTATATTTGTAATATTCCCAACAGTATGCAAAGGTTTTAAATCAATATCCTGAATAGCCGTTCTTTTACTTTTCTTTTTATCCCTGATGTAAAACCTGATGAAATCAATATTGTAATCAATGGGGCTATTATTCTTTAATCTTACGTGATAAAACATTACATCATTCTTTACATAAATACCTATCACTTCTGCATCTGTTTTCCACTTATGGTCATTTATTTTTTTAACTGATTTCTTGTTGTCTAAAATGGCATTGGCATACATGGCTGTGGTGGCTTTGTTCTTGATGGGAAGATAATGCACCATAACAGCAGGATGTACATCATAGCAAACAGTAAAAGAATACACACTGCCGTCATCGGTTACCACACTTAAGTTTGTTTCTGTAAAATCTTTTTCTGCCGCCTTAACCAATAAAATTGTGGGTGCTTCTTTTACTTGTTGTGCCAGCACAGATTCTGTACCCCTGTCCACATGCTTTATCGCAAATGGAAATACAAGACTGGTAGTTTTATCTGTTGTAATGCCCAAAGGAGTTTGTGCAGAAACAGAAACGAATAACAAACAAAGACTTACCATACTCACAAATTGTTTCATCGTAATTATTTTTAGAATTATAAATTATTTATGTTTTTATCTTTCAGTAAAACTTTATAGCCTGCCTTTACCATTACTTTTATTTGTTTTACTTTTCTGCTCATTAAATTTTTAATTGTGTTTACACCAACGGCAGCTGCCTGTGCTTTAAGCGATGGGTCAACTGCTGTAAGTTCTAACAACTGCAAAGTATTATCGGCAGATTGTTTACTTACATCCCTGCTGATGGAACCAGGTACATAAATACCTGCTAAACCATCCATATCGTATATCTCTAATTTTACAGGAAACAAATTATTACCATAACGGATTGAATTTATTTCTGCTTCCAAACGTTCGTTGTTTAAAGACACAATGCCATTAACAGGATTTCCTTTGGGAATTAATATTCCATTAATAAAAACATCTGTTGCCAATCTTAATTGAATCACTGAGCCTTCTACTAAAGTCTGGTTGATATTTACGACTGCTTCAATAGAAATATTATTTTCATCATCTTGCAACCGGTTTTCAATACCATAAAAACCTGCACTTCGTAACATTTTTTTCTTCCCTGTATCTAATATGCTGATATTATCTGTTTCATAATTTTTGCTTACAGCAAATACTACCTCTTTCTGTTTTATTGATTTTTCTTTCAACCTGTCTTTAACTCTTTGCGGATGTTGTATGTCTAAAATTTTATCTAATGTATTTCCTAACTGTTTTATTTCCGGGTCTTCGCTATTGCCGCTATTCATTCCCTGCATCATGCTTTCCAACTTGTTTACTTCGCCGTTAAATTCATTATCTGCAATTGGTTCAGCGGAAATTGAATTAGAAGTTTCTGCATCAGGTTGTTTATTTATTTCTTTTTCCAGCAGGGCTAATTTTTGTATCAACTTTTGTTCGGGGCTATTGCCAGAAACTTCGTAAGGAGAAGTATTTAACCGCTGGTTAAATTTTACTGCAGAATTTTGAACCATTAATTCCAGTTCGTTTGATGCAGGTATGATTGTATCTTTTTTCATTTGATAATATGGGTCAGTACGCATCCATTCTTCCATTTTTGCAGAATCTTTATCTGCCTTATCATAAAAGCTGAGTTTATCTGCCATATTATCTTCTTTTGTTCCGGCATCGGGCAGATTTAAATTCATACCTGCCTGTTTTATTGTATTTAGTTTTTGTTGGGATTGCCCACCACCCAATGCCCAAAATGCCATTGTAAGAAATGGAATTACCAATACAGGTAACACCAGCATCATTTTTCTTTTACGCAGATATATCTGCGACTGCTGCACTTGTTTCATATGCTTCATTTTATTTTTTGTGAACGATATATTTCTTCCAGCATCTGCACACTATCCATTATGCCTGGCCTTGATAAGCGAATGCTGTCGTATTGTTTGTTATTATTATTTTTCAAACTATCCATATATTTTTTAAAGCCCTGAATTTTTGTATAAGTTTCTTCATCAACAAATGCTTCCGGTGCAATTGCTTCATCACCTGTTTTATTAAAATGCCTTGGTACATTCATTTGGTCAACTGCAAATTTTGATTGTTTGACTGGCTTTGTAATTGCTGTAATGGTGAGATACAAACTATACCCACCTGCAAAAAGTGTAAATGCAATCAAACCTATTTTTAATTTTCGCTGACTCATATTTTCAAATAATTTATTCATTCGGTTTCCAAAAGCAGTTTGTAATTTTATGCCTGCACCTGCAATTTTACCAGCCACTTTATCTGTGGTAGTTTCTTTTCCTTCTGCTTCTTTTTTATTTTTTTTGAATAACCACATACTACCTGTTTTGACTGGTTAAATCTTTATTCTCCAGTGTCCGCCATTTTTCTATCAAAAACCCATGAGCATTATTATCCGACCGGGAAACATTTCTTAAGTATCCTTCTGTTATCAAACTCCTTGTTACAATTGTTGTTGGTCTGATAATTTTTTGTTCGCCTTTGTACCTGAAATAAAAAGGATACACATCTGTATTGATAATGATGCTGTCCATTTTAATTTCCTGACTGATATTACCTGCAATCATGTTGGAGTAATAACCATTTTCTTTCAGATTGTCATATTGCTGTTTAGCAGAAGCATCTGCCAGATACAGTGCTTTAATGATGTTGGCTTGAATTACTTTATCATCAGGGTCGAGGGTGAAGAAGAAATGATGAAACATTTTTACATGGTCTCTGGCTTCTACAGGTACGTTATCTTTTCTATCGGCAGAGTATGCTTCTAATGCTTTACCATTTGCCAGTATAAATATTTTCTGTTGCGATTGAGAAGCTAACTGATAACTTTTATATGCGATGAAAATGGAAATAATTACAGCAGCCAAAACAACTGCCAATGTAAACAGACGGATATACCTAAATGCAGAATCTATATTTTTTGTTTTTTGAAACATCTGTTATACATTTTCAAACTCATATTAAAAAAGGATACAAATACTTTTCCAACATCATCTATAAATGGGTAACGACGGTTGTGCTACCTGTAAAAGCAGGTTTATGTTTTCCCACTCAACTTATCTTTCATATAATTTCCACTGCCGCTATTCCCTTCTTTAAAATAACCGTTGGATACGCCTGCATCAGCCATGCTGTTACTTATTTTATTATAGCCGCTGCCTAATGCATCTTTTGCCATTGATGTGCCGCCAACCATAACAGTACGGCTGGATGTACTCATAAGGTTGGTTACTTTATACAACAAAGTGTTGCCGCCGCCAGCATGAACAATATAGTTGGCGACAGATGGTACAGTAAAATAACCAACAATGCCTATAATCATAAAAATTAAATAGGCAGTATCAGTAGTGCTAAAGAATGTATCACCATTGGTAGCTATCTGATGCAAATCTTCTTTCAACATATTTTCTTGAATTTTACCCATGATGCCGCCAAAAATATTTGCCACTGGGAGCCATAAAAAAATATTTAGGTAACGGGCAATCCAAACAGTAAGTGTGTGCTGAAACCCATCGAAAACTGCAATGCCAAAAACCAATGGCCCTAATATTGCCAATACAATCATATAAAAAGTACGGATAGTATTAATGCAAAGTGCCGCTGCTTCAAACAAAACTTTCAGCACCTCACTCATCCACTGTTTAATAGAGTTACGAAAGTTATATGAGAATTTACTGAAAGCAAATTTTATATCATTACCAATACTTTTTACCCAGCCTTCATCTTTTTCACCATAATTATATTTATACCATTTATCCCTGTCGCCATTACCATTTTCACCCACATACATTTGCCAGTAAGCAGTTGTTTTAATAGCGTCTTCTTTCATTTTGAGCAATTGTGCAACTGCTTTATCCGAATCTGTAACCATTGCTGCGGTGGATGTAACGGTTGGTTTCATTACCCCATTAATCATGGCAATAACTGATGGGAAAATTAGCACAGCAAACCCTAAAACAAACGGACGGAACAATGGATAAAAATCAACCGATTCTGCCCTTGCAATATGCCCCCACACCCTTGAAGCGATGTACCAGGTAGCGGCAAAACCTGCAATGCCACGGCCAACACCAATCAACCTGCTGCATAGCGGCATCATATCATCGTATAATTTTTCCAGCACTTCATGCATACTTTTTATTTTGTCAGCCATACCTTGTGCTTCTGCTACATGGGGAAGTAGTAATGCAATGATTGCGATGGGGAATATTCTTACGCACAGTTTCATTTTCACATTTTTTTATTATAGAAATGTTATTTGTTGATACCATAAATGCGGCGGCTCATTTCAATTTCTGTCAGTTCCGATTTTCGTTGCATGGAAAGAACAGAAGTATTGTTATTAAAGTCCCTTAAAAAAGAATACTGGTCTTCAATAGAAAAATAAATTTTATCAATAGCTTGCAAACGTTCGTCATCACTCATTCGTAACTTACCGGCAGTAATTACCATTGATAATTCATCTATATTTTTCAGGCTTTGTTCAAATAAATTTTTATATACTTTTCCGATATAAGTAATTTCTTCGGCAGTAAATTGTTTTTCCTGTTTAAACTGGTTGTATGCTGCTTTGTAATCTTTTACAATGCGAATTTGATAGTTGATAATATCTGCTATGCGTTTGTACTTTTTTACAGGAGGGTTAACTTCCATTAAGCCATCTAAAAATGTTTTATGCAGATTAAAATTTCCTTTTGAAATATCTTTTACTGCTGTATAGCCCTTGTACAAAATTTTATATCCATCATACATATTTTTCAAAATCTTTTTAAATTGGGTGAGCTTTTCCCAGTTTAATAGTAATTGCTGTGCTTCATTACTTTGTGCTTTTATATTTAATGCAAACAAACTAATACTCAATACTACAAATAGCTTTTTCATTTTATACCGTTTAATATTTTTGAACGATTAATTTCATATTGCTCCGCCATACGTTGTGCAACCAGTACTCCCATTTCATCACTAAAGGAAGAACAGAAAGCATATTTATCTTGCATATCGAAATATATTTTATCAATACGTTTCATTCGTTCATCATCCTTCATGGTGAATTCATTTGGTGTAAGAACGGTTATTACTTCACTAATCGTTTTGACACATTCATCCAATAAGTTATCAAATACTTTTTTGCAATAATCAATTTCATCAGTATTTAATTGAGATGTTTGTTGAATAGCTGTAATAACTTGTTTTGTTTTTTTGATAATGCGGTATTGATATGCCAGCAAATCTGCAAGCCTTGCATACTTTTTTATTTTGGGATTGATATTTTTTAGTGAACCAAAGAAATCTCTATGCAAATTAAAATCACCGTTCTTAATATTACTAACAGTGTTGATGCCCTTGCTTGCAATATTGTACCCCCTTTTTGCATAGCCAATGTAAGTATGCAATGCAGCAATTTGTTGGAGCAGGTATTTCTTTTGGGTTTTCTTTTGTTGTGTCCATTCCTCGGTTGTTTGAGAATATACATTATTGTAAATGACAAATAATACAAAGGACAAAATGATATTTTTTTTCATACCCACAATTTTCTTTCTTCACTATTGCTTTAATATTTGCTGCAAAAAGTTTTCCAAGTATAAGGGATAAAGGGTAAGAGAGGTAGGGATACGGTATAAAGCATACGAATTTTCTGGAATTGGACTTATGATTTTTAAAGGTTACAAATGGCTAACAAACAAAAAACGCAGATAGTGATAAAATATATAACAACCATTACTTAATCCCATACAACCTTCTCACATATTCAATCTCCCCCAACTTATTTGCCCGTTGTATGCTTAGCATACGGTTTTGGGTGTTAAACTCTCTTAGGTCGGTAACCTGTTGTTCCAGATTATCAGAAACGGTATTAATAATTTCCAATCGTTTGCCATCCGTCATTTGAGTGGCAAAGGCATTAATGACAAGGAAAAGCTGGTCAAGGCTTTTCAGGCTTTCATCAAACATGCCAGAGTAAATATTTTGCATGTAGTCAATTTCATCTGCAGTAAAATTTTTATCCTGCCTAAATAATGCCCAAGCCGCTTTATATTCCCTCACCATTTGTGTTTGCCGTTCAATAATATCTTTCACTCTTTTGTAATAAGTCAGGGCAGACTTTACTTTCCACAATTCCTGAAAATAATCAGTATATAATTTTCGCTGCTTCTCTACCCAATCCTTTATTTCGTCCAGTTTCAGTTGGCTCATTTTGTTTTCCAAACTCTTTTGTGCGTTTTGCAAACCGATAGTTTTATTTTGCAGCCTTTGTACTTTAAGATCAACAGCTATAATTACTTTTTTTATAGCCTTTTTAATAATATCATAAATAGGTATTTGTGCAGTTGCTTTTTGTACTGGCATAATCATCATACACAAACACATTACACACACAGCCAATAACTTTTTCATTGATGTTTATTTTAGTTTTAAATATTTTGTTGTTCCTGCAAACATTGCTTTTTGTTTTGGGTCAAAAGAATAAGTATTGGCAGTTTCTGTTTCCTGCAGCATCTTACTCTCCGCATTGAAAATTGCAGATGTAGATGTATTCTTATATTCAGGTGCTATTGGTTTACCATCTAAAACCCTTTCATACCTCCATCTTCTTACCAGTTTATATTCGTTGGCAGAATTATTTTGCAAAGAAATTATTACCGTATCATGCTCTGCCCCAAATTCATGTTCGGCAGAACGGATATAAGTACCCGGAATAAAACTTTTTATTGCATTGCTTTCAGTATTGCTGCAAGCAGATAAAAGAACGGCTATTGTAAATAGCATAATTAATAGAGGTTTCATAACATATTATTTAGAGTGATTAATTACGCATTTCTTCTGCCAATGCTGCAATACCCTTTTGAATATCACCGCTAAACTTTGCCGCATAAGCCTGCACTTTTACTTTCTCTTTTTCTTCTGTTGTGTATGCCAAGTATTCTTCCGGTGATACTTCAGTTCTGTACACTTTACTCAACACTCCACCCAATGAAATAAATACTTCCTTGTACTTCTTTGTGGGGTCATTGGCTTTGTTGATGGATAGCACCAATGCCTTTTCCTTTTCTGTCAATCCCAATAATTCCTGAATTTGCTCAAACTTGTTTTGATACTTACTTTGGTCTAATAATATTTTGCAATCGCTGTTGTTAATGATTGCCTGCTTAACCACTGGTGATGAAATAATATCTTCTACATCCTGGGTAACAACAATGGCTTCGCCAAAAAATTTTCTTACTGTTTTAAATAGGTATTTAATGTATTCTGCCATTCCTTCTTTTGCTATTGCTTTCCATGCTTCCTCAATTAAAATCATTTTCCGTATACCTTTCAATTTTCTCATTTTACTGATAAAAACTTCCATGATAATAATAGTTACCACTGGGAATAATATTGGGTGGTCTTTTATATTATCCAATTCAAAAACAATAAAACGCTGCTGCAATAAATCTAAATTTTCTTCTGCATTAAGCAGATAATCAAATTCACCACCTTTATAATATGGCCTTAGCACATACAAAAAATTAGACACATCAAAATCTTTATCTTTTACATTGTCACCTTTTAACACAGTTACAAAATCATCTTTTAAAAATTCATAAAAAGTATTAAAACACGGGAATAATGTTTTGTCATTTTCTAATTTTTCAAAATACAATTGCAGTGCATTTGATAAGGCAACATATTCGCTGCGATTAAAAGTTTCATTATCTTTTTTCCAAAGAGCCAATAATAATGTCTTGATGCTTTCTTTCTTTTCTGTATCCAGCACATCGCCTTCGCCAATATAAAACGGGTTAAATTTAATCGGTTTGGTTTCCGAATAGGTAAAGTAGTACCCATTCACCATATCGCAAAGCCCTTTATAACTATGGCCTACATCTACCAGTACAATATGTGTGCCTTTTTCGTAGTAACTCCTTACCATGTGGTTGGTAAAGAAAGATTTTCCGCTGCCAGATGGCCCCAAAATAAACTTATTTCTATTGGTGCATATGCCCTTCTCCATTGGCTCATCCGAAATATCTACATGCACAGGTTTACCACTGAGCCTGTCGCCAAGGCGAATACCAATGGGGCTTACAGAAGAACGGTAATTGGTTTCCAAATTAAAAAAGCAACAGGCCTGTGGCGAAAATGTATCAAAGGTATCGTTCATAGGAAAGTCGGCAGCATTGCCGGGAATCCCTGCCCAAAAGATTTGGGCTGCACCAGTGGTTTCTAATTTTGGCGTAGCATCCATTTGTGTTAATGCAGAGGAACAAATGTTGCGGATATGTTTTAAATCTTCTTTTTTATCCGTCCATGCAAGGATATTAAAGTGAGCTTTAGCAGGCAGCCGTTGTTCGCCGATGGCTTCATTCAAAAAGTTATCTGTGGCTTCTTTTGAAATTGTATTTTCCCTACTGTATGCTGCCAGCGATTGTAACCGCAATCTTTTACTTTCTAATTTTTGAATTGTTTTTTGTACATCTTCAATAAAAATATACTGACTGTAAATATGATTGCAACTTAGCAGTTGCCCAATGGGTGATGCAAACCCAACACTAAATTTTGTTTTATCGGTTGAATATTTATCATAACTTATTCTTGAACCACACAGAGCCGGAACAAACTCGGCATCTGCCATTGTAAATAACTGGCAATGGTTTTCACCAATTTTCATTTCGTCTTTAAATTCAATATCTCTTATCACCGCCTCATCGCATTGCAGGTTGAGGTATTGAATGATAAGGTTGAATAACAATTCATTATTTAACCGTTGCATAGTAACAAAACCGCTATCGGTAATTATCTTTTCAAACTGCCCCACATAGTTCATAAAATCCTGAAAGTACTTGGGCTGCAATGTTTCATCAGGCACAATTGATTTTCTCAATAAACTTGAAAACATTGAAGTAGAAATTTTTCTATTGGCAGGTTTCTTAGTAAGCATAATGTAACAGGCATGGTTTAAGTATGGCCGTTCATTAAAAAACCGTTCGCTGCTACGGGTAAGGAAACTGGTATCTTTTTTAGTAAAGTCTGCTTTATAATTTGCTTCTGTAAACCAATCCTGTTTGTACAACACGATGCCAACAGGTAATACTTTTATTGCTTTTATCCAGCTATGATGGAAGGCTTCATAATCATCATTGCTCATGGTAAACAACTCCGGCAACTCCACTTTAAACGCCACTGTTACATCACCCATTTTAGAAAGGATGGCATCATGCTCCACACCATAAACCGGCAATATATCAAACAGGTTTTTCATTTCAACAACTGCTTTTTTAATTTAATGATAGAATAGCTTTTGACGATTTTAGGTACTGCTTTTTGTGCCATCTTTTTCATCAGCCCATACTCACCATAAGTACGGCTGAGTTTATATACATACATGAATAATGCAGTAGTTAAAATAATTATCAGCCCCAGGCAGATAAACATATTGATGCCGATTAAATACAACACTGCAAATAATATAAGCAGCCCAACCAGCCCACCGCCCAAATACCAGATGTACTGTGCCTTTAGGCCCTTAAACTCAATGGACTTGTTGATACCTTTATTTATTTGATAGACACTGTTGCTCATGTTCTCTCTTTGCTTTATCTAAACCTGTTGATGTAAACTGTAGCAAAATGTTTTCCAAATATGATATGATAAGGGGTAAAGAGAGTAGGGCAACTCCATAGAAATATATCAAAAATAAAAGTGGCTGCATTGGGAAATTAATTAGGTGGGATTATAAGGCATCGGTGGGACAGTTATAGTTTGTAAATTTATTTATTGAATATCAGACTATATTTGTACAAGTTGTTGGGCAATACAAGCGTTGGTTGCAAGCATAGTGGATACCAAACTAAAATTTAGACAAATAACATTATGACAAAATATTTTGTATTCTTTGCAATTCTAAGTTGTATAATTAGCTGCAATCAAAACAATGATAAAAAGGTAAAGACCAATATAGTTGAGAAAAAAACTGAAATACGTTTTTACTCTAAAAGCATTTCTGACAGTCTCACAATTTTTGTAAACCTCCCAAATGATTACAATCCTCAACAGAAAGAAAAGTATCCTGTTGTTTATCTTTTAGATGCAAACTTGTATTTTGATATTGTTGCAACTACAATTAACAAATATTCTGAAGTTGGATTAGCACCGTCTGTTATTTTAGTTGGAATAGGCTAC
>JBJXDV010000319.1:0-7284 GCA_046153465.1 Chitinophagaceae bacterium | reverse complement strand
TTTAATAATATCTATCGCTTAACTGGCTCGTCGTATAAAAAATCATCCATTACAACCAGGTCTTTTGTTCCACCGTTACTAATATCATTTTGGCCATCACTTAGTTTTCCATCGTGTTTAACACGAACACGGGTTACTCTTTCATTCTTAAAATATACGCCAAGAAAAGAGAAATTACTTCCGGTGGTTTTAGCAGGAACAAAATATACGCCGAGGCTTTTATTTTCATTAAAAAATTCGAGAGAATTAGTGTTTCCCAAATCCACATCAGAAAAAACAATTCCAAACCCTTTTACAGTAGCTGCTACAGCTTGGCCGGCCACCTGAAAACCCGCGTCCCACAAATTATTGCTGATGTTTGCAAAAACTTTATCGCCACTAAATGTAGTAAACTCTGTTGCTGCTCCCTGGTTCACGTTTGCAAAACCATTATTACTTACTCTGAATTCTCCCGTTACTGACGAATAAATAAGGCCTCTTTGTCTGGCTTGCGGAGCATCTGTTGTAGTAGGATTAAAAAAATCAACAGGAAGTGATTGGTTAACAAATTCTGATGGAACGCCATCCCAATTTATCTCTCTTCTTCCGTTGATAGAACCCGGTAAAGTATTCAATGGCAACCCGAGCATGTTGCGAAAATCATTAACCCTTGAGCTGATATCACCTGTTGCTGCAACAATAATGATATTATCATCATTTACTTTTTTTGTACAGCCATTGGAAGAAATAATGAAGGCAACTATTATTAAGTAAGCGATATTTTTTTTCACGAGATATATTTTAAGGTTAACCGATAAACCGACCGTTATTCAAATATCATTATAAAGTCTTTAACAAAGGATCACCAAATTCGGGGATAAAAAACCCCCCGATTTCTGCCGGGGGGTGACTCTTCGAAAACCATCCAAAACTGCCTGACGCTTCGCTATCAAGAAAAAAAACATCGTACCGTCCCTATATTAATTTGCCGATTTAGGTTCATCATAAAAGAAATCGTCCATTACAACCAGGTCCTTATTGCCTCCATCGCTAATATCTTTAAGGCCCGGAGCCAATAATCCATTACCCGCAGTAATCTTTATTCTTGTTACTCTTTCGTTCGGAAATAAAACACCGAGGAAAGAAAATCCTCCTGCCGCTGATCGTGCAGGGGCCTTAAATACACCCAGGCTATTGTTGCCATTAAAAAATTCTACATACGTAGAGTTCGCATCATCAATATCAGAAAAAATTACACCAAAGCCTTTTACAAAAGCATCTAAACTTGTACCGGGAACTTTAAATGTTACCTGGGTTACGATGTTTCCAAGATAAGCAAACAACCTTTTTTTACTGAAGGCATCAAACTGTGCTGCATAAGACGGATCGATCTCGGAAAAATCTGTGCTGTCAACCCGGAAACTGGTACCCGTATTAGTAAGTACAAGGCCACGTTTGCGACCATTTGCAACTGCGGGATCGATACTATTAAAAAAGTCGAATGGAAAATTACCATTGTTTGTGAAGGCGGGAGGTACAGCATCCCAGTTTACTTCTCGTCTGCCCGCAGATTGATTAGGAGTTGTATTCAACGGATCGCCCAACAATACACGAAACTGGTTTATTGAACCAACAATGCCAGCACTGTCGCCTGATATCTTAATTACAGTGGATAATGGTGCTGGGGCGGGTGGCGTTTCGTTATTGTAATCACTTTTATTACAGCCAACAAATAGTAATGCTGAAAAAAGAATTGAAAAAAAACTTACCTGTTTCATAATAAATAAATTTTAATGCTTAATGATAGTTGATCAATAATTTTTTTGGATGATCAAATTGACTTCACAAAAATGCAGCGGAAAAACAGGTTGTACAATCGCCGGAACTGTTAGTTATTCTCACTGAAAGTGGGGATACAAAAAATTAAACCAATTACAATAAATGGGAGCGAACGATTGCTTTCGCGAAAGGTGAAGGAGAATAGTTCTGATTTATTTATTCGTAAGTTCTTTCCAGGCCAGAATTATTTCTTCCCCATGGGATTTGCTTTTGGGTCGGAGAAATATTTTTTGAATAATTCCCTTTTCATCAATCACAAAAGTGGTTCGAAGCACACCCATGTATTCGTGACCAAACATTTTTTTCTGATCCCATACTCCATATTTCTCCAGAATAGAATGTGTTGCATCGGCAATCAATAGAAAAGGCAAAGAATACTTCGATTCAAATTTTTTATGTTTTTTTGATTCGTCCGGACTTACCCCTACTATTTCAAAACCTTCTTTCTTTAATAAGGAGTAGTTATCGCGCAGGTTACAGGCCTGGATCGTACAGGTGGGTGTATCATCTTCGGGATAAAAATATAAAACAACTTTTTTTCCTTTAAAATCGGAAAGCGCTATTTTATTTCCATTCTGATCTTTTCCAGAAAATGCAGGTGCTTTATCACCTTCTTTTAATAGAACTGCCATTGTTAGATTATTTTAATAGTTATACCCGGCGGAATTATACTTATTCTTTATTGCTGCAATATTAAATTAATGCGCATTTAATCTCAATTACCTCGTAAATACAAATACCTTTTCCGAAATATTTCCAGCTTCATCCTCGGCATGTATTTTCAGGCTATGTGATCCCGATAAACAGTGTTCATCAAACGTATAAATAAAAGTGCGACCCTTATCGTTCGTAAAACGCAACCATTCTCCATCCAGTTCAGCTCTCACATTTTTAAATTTGTCTAGATTGTCTTTCACTGTAAACATCATTCGGGTAGCCTTACTAAGATTGGCCCCCTCTGAAAAATTTATTGGAACGATCTGTGGGGGTTCCGTATCAACCAATAACTTGTAAAATCCAAATTCCCGAAAGCTGGCGCCGGCCCATTGTTGCTGCCAATCCACTTTTTGTATATCTGTTTTCTTACCAGCATACCATTGCATTACTGTTTTGGATTTTTCTGTCATCGTCAATAAGCGGGCAGGTTTAATACGAATAAGAAAGGCTTCCTGTAAAGGAATATATGGTGCCCCAATGGCGTGAGTAGACGAAACAGCCTCTGCAATAGTAGCATTTGTTTTACTATACCTTATGGAAACAGAATCATACAAGCAACGTTCACCAATATAAAATTCGCATTCTTCATTTTCAAGGCCGTCGAGCATCAGCGGATAAAAAACCCGGGAGGCGGTAGTTGAGGGTCGGGAGTCTTGAGTGCTGGATTGGGAGTTAACACCAACATATCTAATTTTACATTCAACGGTTGAAGTGTTTTGATAAGCATCTTTTACCACAATTTTCAACAAATGGATTGCTGTATCAGCAAACGTTATTACATTATTGCCAGTTTTACTTTTATAAATTGAATTAATATAACCAGGAAGTTCGCTTAGGTTTTGCAGATAAGGACCGCCAGTAGCTTTTGTTTTAAAATCTACATGTGCATTCATGTACCGGGTACTGTTATAACTGATCGCATCCATTCGAAACCCGGTGATGTCAACTCCATCTAGAGAAACCACGGCCTCATAAATTCCGTTTAGATTCGAAGAACCCGTATGAGTATCGAATGCACTTATTGCAAAACTGGCTTGGGGGTGAAGAATTGAAATAACCGGGGGAACACTCACAAAATGACCAGCGGCAACTTGTTTTACCGGAAAGAGCCGGGGAGATTGTTCATATACACTCCGGGATCGATCATAAATCGCCAACCGGAGAATGCGTGGTTGTGTATTGTCTTCTAAAGGAAATCCAAATAATAATGGATTAAGGTTTACATCATCGGCAGTTCTTCTTATTTCAAAATGCAAATGGGGTGCCTGTGAACCACCCGTATTACCACTATATCCAATAAATGCTCCTTTCTTAATCGGAAATTGGCCGGGATTTAATTCAAGAAAAACTCTCCATGATTGTTGCTGATACTGTTGCTCTTTTACCCACCTTTCTACCATTGGATCAAAATCGTTCAGATGGGCATACAACGTAGTATATCCATTTGGATGATTTATATAGATAGCCCTGCCAAAGCCACCCGGTTCAATTTTTATCCTCGAAATATATCCATCTGCAGATGCATAAACTGGAAGGTTCTGCTTTGCTTCAGTCCTCAAATCTAATCCCATATGAAAATGATTGGGCCTCAGTTCGCCAAAATTTCCACTAAGGCTTATTGGAATATTCAGGGGATTTCTAAAATAACCTTTGGGATAATTAATTGGCTCGAAAAATTGGGATAGGGAGTGGTTAGAGATGCTAATGCTGAAAAACACAAATAGAAAAAAGCGCATCGTAAAATAAAAACTTGGGTTAGTAAATCGTTGGCCCGCAAAGCTACTTGGTAAACGGCAATAATAAAATTTCAACCTTAAAGAGGACTAAAGGAATAGAAGCTGATTCCTGTTAAACTATTTTCATGAAAAATGGTTAATTAGAACAACAATGGTCAATAATTAATTTTGTATCATGTTAAATTATTAAAAATACCCACATTGTAGTATACTTTTTTGTGAATTGTGGAACAGCATTTGCCTTAAACATATTGTCTATAGGAATGTACTATGATAGAATTTTATAAGAGTGTATTATGAAAAAGATATTTAACCGGTTTATTTTATTCGTTGCATTGTCCATTGGAACGATCCTGGGTATTGTGAAAGGAAGTGAAGCCAAACAAAAATGGGTCTTCCGTATTAAGAGTCGTTTGGATGAAAAACGTTTAGTTGCCGAACAAAAAAAATTACAAAAGGGTGGGGCTGTTATGCTGGATGATATTGAATTGGCGGCCTTCCACAAATTGTAATTCTTATATATTTCCGTTAGCAATTCTTGGCCTTTACCGGTTGGTGAAGGCTTTTTTTATACCCCGGAAATTTTTATTTTTATACTTAACGATTCAGGGAATATTTATAGAATGGTGACAACAATAAACCATAAGCTTTAACTCCTATCTGACAATTACCAGTCTATTACTCTGCCTTAAAAACCCGTCACCAGATTTTTTTTTAAAATACTTCCAATTAAATTTAGAAATTCACCCCTACCATGTTACTTTTGCGCAATTTGTATTTTTAAACCTTCTATAAATATGCCAAAAGACAACTCCATTAAATCGCTACTCATTATTGGTTCGGGACCTATTATTATCGGACAGGCCTGCGAATTTGACTATGCTGGTTCCCAGGCTGCCCGCAGTATTCGTGAAGAAGGTATTAAAGTAATACTGATAAATAGTAACCCGGCTACCATTATGACCGACCCTATGATGGCTGATAAGGTGTACCTATTGCCTCTTACGGTTGAAAGTATAGAACAAATATTGGAAGAAAACCAGATTGATGCTGTATTGCCAACCATGGGTGGACAAACTGCGTTAAACCTTGCCATGGAAGCAGATGAATTGGGGATTTGGGAAAAATACAATGTAAGAATGATTGGAGTAGATGTAGAGGCTATCAAAACTGCTGAGGACCGTGAAAAATTTCGCCAATTGATGGTAAAAATTGGAATAGCCGTGGCTCCTTCAAAAGTGGCTAATTCAATGCTCGAGGGAAAGGAAAATGCGCAGCAAATTGGTTTCCCTCTTGTAATTCGTCCTTCATTTACACTTGGTGGATCGGGCGGTAGTTTTGTACACGACCGTTCTGAACTGGAATCTGCATTGGAAAGAGGGTTAACCGCTTCGCCTATACATGAGGTATTGGTTGAAAAGGCAGTTTTGGGTTGGAAAGAATATGAGTTGGAGTTATTGCGCGATAAAAACGATAACGTCACGATTATATGTACTGTAGAAAACGTAGACCCTATGGGTGTTCATACCGGTGATTCTATTACCGTGGCACCTGCAATGACACTCAGTGATACTTCTTTCCAGGAAATGCGCAACCAGGCAATACTGATGATGCGTAGTATGGGCAATTTTGCTGGTGGTTGTAATGTTCAGTTTGCACTGGATCCTATAACCGAAAAAATTATTGCTGTTGAAATTAATCCGCGGGTTAGCCGTTCTTCCGCACTTGCGTCAAAGGCTACAGGTTATCCTATTGCAAAAATTGCTGCTAAACTGGCAATTGGATATACGCTCGATGAATTGAAGAACCAGATCACTAAAACCACCTCTGCGTTCTTTGAGCCAGCGCTCGATTATGTAATTTTAAAAATGCCCCGCTGGAATTTCGATAAGTTTAAAGGAGCAAATGATACACTCGGTCTGCAAATGAAAAGTGTGGGAGAAGTAATGTCTATTGGCAGAAGTTTTACAGAAGCACTTCAGAAAGCCTGTCAGAGTTTAGAGAATAATGCAGTCGGACTAGGAAATTATACAAAAAGTATAATGTTGGCCGAAGAGCTGATTGAATATATAAAAATTCCTAAATGGGATCGCATCTTTCGTATAAAAGATGCTTTAATGCTCGGCGTATCGGTGAATACGGTTGCCAAAGCAACCTTAATCGACAAATGGTTTATTAATGAAGTACGTAAGATCGTGGACCTCGAAAAGGAAATTGCAAAATATAAAATGACCAGCCTGCCAATCGATTTACTACGCGAAGCTAAAAATCTTGGATTCGGTGATGAGCAGATTTCGCTGATTATGCAAGATGGTAGTGAAGAAGAAGTCTATGAAAAAAGAAAAGCAGCCGGCATTACACGTGTATATAAAATGGTAGATACCTGCAGTGCAGAGTTTGAAGCTAAAACACCCTACTTCTATTCAACATTCGAAAATGGCAATCACAACGAAAGTAAAGTAAGTAATAGAAAGAAAGTAATTGTATTGGGCTCGGGACCTAACCGTATTGGTCAGGGTATTGAATTTGATTATTGCTGCGTACATGGATTACTTGCATTGAAAGAAGCCGGTTATGAAGCCATCATGGTAAACTGTAACCCGGAAACGGTATCGACCGATTTTGATATGGCCGATAAACTATATTTTGAACCGGTATTTTGGGAACACCTGTGGGAAATCATTGAATTGGAAAAACCATATGGAGTTATTGTACAGTTGGGTGGGCAAACAGCCTTGAAATTATCAAAGCGACTATTCGAGAAGGGTATTAAAATAATTGGTACCAGTTACGATGACATGGATATAGCGGAAGACAGGGGCAGGTTTAGTGATATGCTGAAAGAAATGGAAATTCCTTATCCCGATTACGGAACAGCCTTTGATGTTGATGAAGCCGTTAAAGTAGCCAATACCGTTGGATACCCGGTACTGGTTCGTCCATCCTATGTATTGGGTGGTCAGCGTATGCGGATTGTTATTAACGACGATGAAGTAGAAAATGCGGTAATCAG
>JBJXDV010000318.1:0-6608 GCA_046153465.1 Chitinophagaceae bacterium | reverse complement strand
CGGCATGCCTCTTGACAAGGCCGAATTATTAGGTACAGAAAAGGATGGATCAAAATCAAAAGAATACTGTACGTATTGCTACCAGAATGGAGCGTTTATGAATCCCAACATGACTTTAGAAGAAATGAACGTTTTAGTAAAAACGCAAATGGAAAAAATGAAAATAGATGCCCGGATCATTAGCATGGCCCTAACCAGTTTGCCCCAACTGAAAAGATGGAAAGCCAGAATGGCTTCTTTATAAAAGTAATTTTTTGTCGATTTAAAAAAATCGCCTAAATATCCATAGCGATACTGAGGCAGTTAATCGAAATTTTTTGTACTGCTATTACTCGACCGCTTATTCAAGTCGAAAGGAATCATTTGCAAAAAAATAAAAACTTATCCAGCTTGCCTGAATTCGTTTAACGTATTCAAATAAAAAATTACTTCTTCATCGCTTACGTGTTCAAAACAACAAACCAGCTTCTATACTTTCCCAAAACATAAAATTATTTTATTGCTTCTCAAACCTTCCTGTTATTTTCTTTATTTTAATCCGGTACATTATGTGTTTTACCCTGTTTGCATCGTCTATCTTACCACTTGATTCATGCTCATGAATATGAATAGTACTACTTGTCGCCAATGAATACACAGTTCCAAACAGGATCTCCCTTGCCTTTTCCGCCTCTTTATTTCTTAATTCTTCAAAGTTTCCATACACAATAACGCACTGCCAGTTGCGCATATCTGTCATCATATCTACTTCAAAACATACCTCTTTATTTTTACGAAGTATATTCAATTTAGTGCCTTCATTGGTTTGCCCGTAGATGTATTCACCATCATAGGTGTAGGTTACAGGTACAATATAGGGTTGTTTACCATCTGTACATGCAAGCCTTCCGATTACCTGACTGGAAAGTACGTTCTTGATTTGCACATCATTTAATTCTCCAAGCATAATTTTATTTTTCTATTGAGCTATTGAAATAATTGTTTTAGCATTTATATTAATTTCAAATTCGGCTAATTGAGACAAGCGATCATCAATCTGCTTTTCGCTTACTTCCGCCTCATGAAAAATTGCCGCCTGCTTTTCCATACCCAATGCTTTGGCGAATGCCGCAGCAGTGCCATACATACTAATTTTAAAATGGTTGATAGCTTGAACACATGCCAGCAAACAAGCATCTCTTAGTTGAGTTTCAGTACAGGTTTTTTGTTTTTCATCCGCTTCTTCAATAAAAGCTTGCATTATCCTATTCGAAAAAGGCAGCGTACTTATATTTTCATTTTCAAAAAATGCTTCCATATTCTGTAGATGCTTCTCTACAAAATCAACATATTTCTGTAATACTACTTTTAACTTTAACGATCCCGCATTATTTATCCAACCCGGCAAACTGTTTTTTAATTGAAATTCGGCGCTGGTAAATTTACCCGCATCATAATCCAGCAAATGATGCAAGGTGGAAATCGTTTGAATATTCACTTCCATAACTTTTAATTATTAATTTTTTCAAAGTTCCCTTATCCCACAACCAATAAGAATGATCACCATCAAACAAAAACTTGATATTGCTCATTGATGACCACGACTAAAAATAGTTTTTTTGGTAAATGGTAAAGATGCCATAGCTGTTTTTTATTCATTTCTTACCATTGCTAATTTATTTTATGCCAAAAAAATCACCATCGGTTAAGCCTTCAGAAATTCCAGCACCCCAAAAACATCCGGAACTGGAACCACCTTCTGATCCGGAAGATCCCGTTAATCCTGAAGAAATTCCGGATATGATACCGGATGAAGATCCATTTGAAAACCCCCCGCCTTATGAATTACCCAATCCAGGCGAGGGTCCCTAGGTTCCTGCATTAAAATAAAAAGATTGAACATGTTGCACATCCCGAAAGCAATTCGTTATAAGAAACTGGATATTTCAAGCCCGGTTTTTATAGATAGCGAAATGATTCCGGTAAAATACACTTGTGAAGGAGAAAATATCAATCCGCCATTAGATATAAAAAATATTCCTGAAGAAGCCGCCAGTTTGGTATTAATTGTTGATGATCCCGATACTCCCATCAATACCTGGGTACATTGGACTGTTTGGAACATACCCATAACACATCATATAAAAGAAAATAGTATCCACGGCGTTGAAGGAAGAAATGATTTTGGTCAGCAACATTATAGTGGGCCCGGCCCACCAGCAGGAACACATCGTTACTTTTTCAAGATATATGCATTGAATAGTTTGATTGATTTACCAGGCAACGCAACTAAACTTCAATTAGAAAAAGCAATGAGTGAACATATCGTAGCATTTGGTGAGCTCATTGGATTGTATAGAAAGAAAAATAAATAACATGAAGTCAATTTTATTTTTACTGGTTTGTTTTGTGGCAGTAACCACCTCTTTATCAGGAATCATAATGATAGTCAATTCAGGTGGAGAATTATTGAACCTGCCATTAAACCTTTTAAACAATACTCCTTTTAAAAATTTCCTGATTCCCGGAATATTATTAACCCTAGTGGTGGGTGGTACCAATTTAATAGCTGTGTTCCAAAACATGCAGCGAAGTACCAACAGGTACAACTTGGCAATCGCAGGCGGACTGTTAATCAGCGGCTGGATCATAGTTCAGATGATTTTAATACAAACTTTCCATTGGTTGCAGTTTGTTTTTCTAGGCACTGGCTTTTTGATCATACTCATTGCTTATCAGCTTAAAGGTAAATGGGCCGTATAGTTTCTTTTTTCTTTCTCTAAAAAAGTATTCCTTCGCGTGG
Source organism: Chitinophagaceae bacterium (assembly GCA_046153465.1). Lineage (GTDB taxonomy): Bacteria > Bacteroidota > Bacteroidia > Chitinophagales > Chitinophagaceae > Endoryza. The sequence goes on along the minus strand of JBJXDV010000318.1, from coordinate 3,826 downwards.
AGGAAATTGTACCAATACTTCCACCCTGCAATATAACATGGTGAAACACTCGCTTGATTTAATAACCATACTAACTATCTCCTGTTCATCCATGAAAAATATACAAGCAACAACAGCCCCCAATAATGATGGTTATTTTTATAAAACAATTGATGGAAACAGGATATTTATTTATGATTATCAACCCAGTGAAAAATATGCTGCAACAATTTTTATAGTTACCGGAATAACCGGGATAAATCATCATACCGAAAAAGATATCATTGAACAACTCAGTAATTCGGAAAATAGAGTTGTTGTGATACACCCTCGTGGAACAGGTTACTCAGACGGGGTGCGTGGGGACATTTCAAACTTCAACGATTTTATTAATGACTATTCGGAAATAATACTAAATGATAGAGACTATATTTCAAAACAACATAAAATATTTCTATTTGGACACAGTATGTCTACTGCCGTACTATTAGCCGCTGCAAAAAATTTGAGTAACCTCCATGATGCAATTCTAATTAATCCACCTTACCGCCAAAAAAAGGTCAGGGGAATGTCGCCAGGTTTTATTCAATACATAAAGTACGCCTGGTATTTTCTTTTTGCAAAACACAAACCGATTGTTAACATGGCAGGTGATCCTGCAAAAATAAAAAACGAAGATGATAGATGCGATTCAGCAAGTAAAATCGATGATCCACTATTGTTTACCTATTTCAGTTTGTATTATATGAGTGAAGTAAGAAAATTAATGAATGCTATGCTTGATTATTGCCGAAAAGCTGACTACCCTTTATTGCTGATTTATGGAACAGATGATGCGATTGTTGATCAGGCAGCATGTGATTTGATTTATAAAAACTGGAAACATAAAAACAAAGCATATAAACTTATTCAACATGGATCGCATGGAAAGTCAACAGTTATAGGCGCAAAAGAAATTATTAATAAATGGGTGAAAAATAATTAATCTTCCAGTAGCGTCTTTTTTTTGACAACCGAGGATAGTTATTGTAATTACCGTTCTATAAACGAGGTTTTACCGGAAAGCAGGTATCTTGCCTGCTATCGTAAAAGGAATTATTAAATGCAACTAAAGAAATGAAAAAAATAGGTTACGTGTTATCAGGTGGCGGTGCCAGAGGTTTTGCCCATTTGGGAGTATTAAAATTACTTGAAGAGCTAACTATTAAACCCTATGCAATTTCAGGTACAAGTGCCGGGGCAATTGTAGGGGTATGGTATGCTGCTGGTAAAACAGCAGAAGAAATTCACAGTGCAATGAAAAATAATAGCTATTTCGGATGGAGCAATATTGCATGGCGCAAAAAGGGTTTATTTTCTATGGATGTGTTGGCCAATCTATTAAAAACAATCATTTCAAAAAATGATTTTGATACTTTACCAATAAAATTATTTGTAGCTGCTACTGATTTAATAGAAGGCAAATCTGTTATTTTTTCTAAAGGAAATTTATTGGAGGCCGTAATTGCCTCGGCATCTATACCAGTAGTTTTTGAGCCCGTTAAAATAGATAATAAGCTATTCGTTGATGGTGGTGTTTTGAATAATTTTCCAGTGGAGCCGTTAATAAGTATTTGTGATCGAATTATCGGCTCCTATGTTAACAAGATAGATGATGGTTTTGGAGCTGGTGGTGTGTATAGGACCGCTGATATGATTGATCGTTGTTTTCATCTGGCCATTTCCAATTCAGTATACTCCAAAGTAGATAAATGCGATGTGTTTATTGAATCTGCTTTACATAAATATGATATGTATGATGTAAAGCAAGCGGATAAAATATTCGACATAGGCTATAAAACCGCTTTGGAGCATAAAGAAAAAATAATTTCATTAATCGATTGAATTTTGAATGCCCACAAAATATAAAAGCAAGAATCAGTCTTGCTGATGATAGCAGTCATATAAGATAAGAGCCAGTTTGAATAGGTTTGCAGACTAAAATTGAAACCAATGGCGGGCAAAACTGATAAACAATTCTTTTTTGAAGTTCAATTGAATTGGTTGGCTGATACAAGAGGTATACTTTCGGCAAAAGATGCAAGCGGAACACTACACGTAGCAACTCCGCCGGCATTTGGGGGAGAAGGAAAACCCTGGACACCGGAGCATCTCTTCCTGAGTTCAATCAGCAGTTGTTTTATGACGACCTACCTTTCGTTTGCCAAAAAATTACAATTCGAGATCGCTCATTTTGATTGTAATGCGATAGGGCAAATTGAAATTATAGAGGGTAAATATAAATTCACGACCATAAATCTTTACCCAAAAATATATATCGGCGATGAAACAGTAAGAGAAAAAGCCATCAGTGCTATGGAAAAAACTCATAAGTATTGCCTGATTTCAAATTCGGTGAATGCGCAGGTAATTTATCACAGTGAAGTAGTGCTGGGCACCCAGATAAAAGCTGCCGTTACTTAACCAAAAAAAAGATTGTAAGCAACGACTTTTTTAAATGACTACCGGAATGTCGCAACCGAAACTAATAATCTATTGGTTGTTGCGTGCATTTTTTATAGTAGCCAGTCGCCATCAAATGCAGACAATCGGATAGATTTATTCCAATTCAAAATCCAACGCGATTAGCTATCTCATTATCAGTAAAAGGCTATTTACGGCTTAGTAAAACATTAATGGGCTTCCATTCATCGATATTTTCACTGATGATCGTCAAAATAGCCACGAAAGGAATAAACAATACCATTCCTGCAACACCCCAAATGATACCACCGGCAATGATAGCAACCAACATCGCAAAGGTACTTACGTTTAATTGTGTGCCTACTACTTTCGGAAAAATCACGTTCGCTTCGAGGTATTGAACAAAACCAAATATTGCAATTACACCTAACGGATATAAAACATTGCCCGTATCCATCCACGCAAATGAGATAGGTAATAGTGCGCTAATAAAAATACCTATATACGGAATGATGGTCATAATGGCACATAACATTCCAAATAAAACTGCATGCTGAACACCAAGTGCAAACAATCCAATGCTGTTAAGAATGCCGACAATTATATATACAAGCACCATTCCTTTTATGTAGTTGAAATAGGTATGAATGGTTTGTGCTAAAATAATATCCAGTTGATGCTGGTACTTAGCCGGTGTTATTAATTTTAAATACCGAACAAAGGATTTACGATGATATAAAAACAAGGCTGTATACACAGGAGTCAGAAAAAGAATAAAAAGGGTATTAACAGTGGTTTCAAAAGTTGAAGACATTAGGCTACCAATTGTTGCCGATAATTTTTCGTTCCAATTACGCTGCAAGTCAAATCCTGTTCCGAATTTTTCAGTTAGCCATACCAGCAATTGAGGCAGCACCCCCTCGAGGCTTTTTAAAATACCAGGTATATCTTTCCCGAAAACATTTATCTGCCATACAAATATTGCAAAAAGAGTTAGAAACAAAATGGTCACAATCAGCAGGCAAAAAGTTATGGCAAGTGTTTTACCCATCCTATGATATTCGAACCATTTACACACTGGATACATTACAATTGCAATTAATAACCCAAAAAATAAAGGGATAAAAAGTGTTTTTCCGAAATAGAGAACAATTGCCGAAAACAAAACGATCTGCAAATAATACAGAGTCTTTGGGAACGGCTGTTTATCAACCTGCATGAATTTTTTTTGTAAGTTGACAAAACTTGTGAAATAGGTAGCTGATAAGAATAAGCGAAATGGTTGATAAGCATCAGGATTTATTTCAAATAAGCATAAATTCTATAAGTTATTACGCCATTGGAACGGCTAACTGAACACGGTCACTAACCCATTTCAGCCTGG
>JBJXDV010000317.1:0-7372 GCA_046153465.1 Chitinophagaceae bacterium | reverse complement strand
TGATTCCTATATTTTTTCCTTCCTTAATCTTACTCCGGAATGCATGATTAATGCCCGGTTGTAGAATAGTTATTTTATTGGCAAGAAACCATTCATATTGATCAATCATTATTTCTTTCCAAATTGTTTTTAAGAAGCGGCGGGCTGTTCGTTCATCTTCTACAAAAAAAGAATTACAGTCTTTTACAGCGTCAATAATATATGCTGGAAGAGCGTTTACGGCATTTTCCTCGAGCAGCGAAGGTATCAGGTAGATTGTAGAGGCCAATTGGTATGTTTTGTTTTTGGTTAAAAATAACTTGCATATAAATCAGGTAACACACGAAAATCAAAAATTGTTAATTACCTAAATTTTTAGGGTCGAAAAGAAGGTAATATCTATTAAATTATTGGTTGCAACTTCTATTTATTTTTTATTTATCCTGGTGATACAGACTGATGGTTGCTGCTACTACTGCATAAGCCGGTGCCAATACCCACCCTAAAAAAGGAATCAGGTGCATTAAATAAAACACCATACCGTTCCCAATAGCAAGTCCTTTGTGTTTTCCAATAAATTCAATACTTTTTGAAGGAGACAATTTATGCCGCTCACAACTATAATCGAGCATTGAAAATCCGTAAAAATAACATTCTACAAACAGCAGGATCACTGGAGCTATCCATCCAATTATTGGAAGAAACGAAAGAATGAGCAACGATAATCCATAAACGCTTTGCCAAAAAGTGTTTCGAAAAGCCAGCTTAATTCCCCGAAGCATATCTTTCCATAATTGAACCCAACTAAATCCAAAATCCTTTCCTTCAATAATTGCTTCGGTACGTTCGCTGAGATAGGCGAACAAGGGCGATCCAATAATTAGAAACACATATTTGAACAGCGAAAAATACAATAGCACCATAATCAGGCGCACCATAATCTCTCCCATAAGAAATAAAAAACTTAACAACGAGTTTTGCTGGCGGTGCAGCCATTTGTCGATACCAATTGCTTTACTAATATAGGAAACAGCAACATCGCTGGACTGCCAGAAAAAATAGATTCCAACCACAAACAGAATCATGTATAAAATTCCAGGTATCAGAATCCATTTCCACAATTTATGTTTGCTGATAAAATCGTGTGCCCGGAAATAGGATTGAATAGCTATGACAATTTCTTTCAGCAATGGGGATTTTGTTTATCGGTTTTTTTTGTTACTATCTTCGAACTGCACAGGAATGGTTGAATACTCAAACTTAACAAATATTCTTCTTTTGAAAACACTTGAAAAGCTAGGCCCTGATTTTTATGTTCGTGCAAATGTAGTGAAGATAGCTGCTGAATTAATAGGTAAAATACTGGTAACAGAGTTTGAAGGGATCGTTACGGCTGGCCGCATCGTGGAAACAGAAGCATATGCCGGCAAAACAGATATGGCTTCACATGCCAGAAAGGGTTTACGTACTCCGAGAACAGCCGTGATGTATAAGTTAGGAGGAATTGCCTACGTTTATCTATGCTATGGTATCCATCATTTATTTAATGTTGTAACCAATAAAGAAAATATTCCGCATGCTGTTTTAATAAGGTCGTTGGAACCATTAAAGGGTATTGAATGGATGCTAAAAAGAACGGGTAAAAGAAATCTTGATTTTACATTAACGAGAGGGCCTGGCAATGTGGCAAAGGCATTGGGTCTTTTTACGCATCATACCGGCAGCGATCTAAGCGGAACTGAATTGTATATTTTAAAAGATGATTTTTCCATTCACAAAAATGACATCCTTGCTACAAAGCGGATCGGTGTAGCCTACGCAGGAAAAGATGCCGATCTGCCTTACCGGTTTATCCTTAAAAATAATCAGTATGTTAGTGGTCTAAAAAAATAGTTACTAAACTTTTTTTATTGAAGCCTGTAAATAAAAATCTCCGCGATTGGGTTGCCCTGGCATTAGGCGCAGTGCTTTTCTTTTTTATGCTATTCGTAAATCCATTTAAGGTAGATGATAAGGCAGTAAAAGTTTTAGCAGTAGCAGCCTTGCTCATAACCTGGTGGATAACCGAAGCAATGCCCATGCCTGTTGTTGCTTTGCTGCCGTTGGTATTATTTCCCCTACTGGGTGTTTCTTCTATTAAAGAAGTAGCAATGGGATACGGCGACTCCATTCTTTTCTTATTTTTTGGCGGATTTATGATTGGCCTCGCTATTGAAAAATGGAACTTGCATAAACGCATTGCACTCTCTATTGTAAAAATTACGGGTACCAGTGGCAACCGGATTGTGTTGGGATTTATTATGGCCACTGGCTTCATCAGTATGTGGTTAAGTAATACGGCTACCACAATGATGATGTATCCAATTGCAGTATCTGTAATACATGTAGTAAATGAAAATCATAAAGGAGATGCTCATCTTAAAAATTTTGCCTTGGCAATTATGCTGGCGATTGCGTATGCCTCCAACTTTGGTGGAATTGCAACCATCATCGGAACACCGCCAAACGTTGCCTTTGTAAGTTTTATACAGGAAAAATACAACTATACTATTCAGTTTACCGACTGGATGATGATCTGTATGCCATTGGCTATACTTCTTTTAATAGCATTGTATCTGGTCATGACAAAATTATTATATCCCAATAATCTTGCTTCCGACCCGGCTACCAAAGAACATATTCGGCACGAGTTACAGCAATTGGGTCCGTTAAGCAGTGCTGAAAAAAGAGTATTGATTATTTTCCTTTCTACAGCATTTTTATGGATAACGAAAGATTTTATAAATAAAACGGGTTGGATAAAAATCGATGATACAATCATCGCTTTAATGGGTGCCATTGCTTTATTTATTTTTCCTTCAGGAGATCATTTCATAAAGGGAAGTCGAAAAATTCTTGAATGGAGTGATACTTCCCGAATGGCCTGGGGAATTTTATTATTATTCGGAGGTGGCATTGCGCTGGCAACTGCATTAGAAAAAGTTGGTTTGATTCAACTATTAGGAAAATGGATTGCGGGCTTTTCAGGAAGTGGAGGATTTATATTAATACTCGCCATTACATTTATTTCAATTTTTATTAGCGAAGTGATGAGCAATATAGCGCAGGTAATTGTTTTTGCTCCGGTAATTGCAGGCATTGCCGATGCTATGGGAATAAATCCATTGTTGCTTGGTATTCCAATGACACTTGGCGCCAGTTGCGCAAGCATGATGCCTATGGGCACTCCTCCCAACGCCATTGTATTTGCAAGTGGCCATATAAAATTAAGTCAAATGGTAAAGACCGGATTTATTATGAATATAATTGCCATGATACTTATTACTCTCTTTAGTTGGATATTAATTCCAATGCTAATTCCAATAATAAAATAATAGTGTTGATTTATTTTTCAAATTGTTTGTGTCATGAGCATGTCATCACATAAGCTTTCTAGCTATAACTCGTAAAATGAATGCACCCAATCATTACTTATATAATAAATTACTGTCCAGCATTGTTACATACCTGAATTTTTATGAAGATTATCTCTAGTCTATATATTAGGCTATTTATTAAAAATTAATTATGATACATAGTACTATTAGTAACTAAAGTAAATATTAGTTTGTTTAATTGCAATGTGTCATGAATTTGTCATTGCACAATCATTTTTTATTCCCTGCTGAAAAGATTTTTTTTAGTGCATCTATATATATTGCCATTCAACCTTTAAATCATCCTTTTCATATTTTATATTTTTTTTTAGCAGCTTAATTGAAATGGATAATGTCATGTAATATAGTTCAACAACTAAACTTCTAAGAAATGAAAATTCTGTACGCACTCTGTGCTGTAGTGTTATTGTTTTTTACTCAATCATTAAAGGCACAAACAAAAGAGGTAATCGGAAAAATTACGGATGCTAAAGATGGTTCTCCTTTACCGGGTGTTACCATTAAACAAAAAGGAGGAACAAGTAATACTGTTTCATTAGTAGATGGGAGTTTTAAACTCACCGTTTCGGCTAATGCTACAGTTTTGATTTTTTCGTACGTTGGATATACCGACCAGGAACTACCAATCAGCAGTTTGATGAATGTGGGATTGGCGCAGGCATCCAAATCATTATCTGAAGTGGTCGTGGTGGGTTATGGAACCCGTATTAAAAGAGATGTAACTTCTTCTATTTCCAGAGTTACTTCCAAAGAATTTCAAAATTTACCGTTGCCTTCCTTCGAATCTGCCTTACAAGGCCGCGCAGCCGGTGTATTTATTAATCAGGGAAGTGGTAAACTTGGACAAGGATTGAATATTCGGGTACGGGGTATTTCGTCTATATCTGCCAGTCAGCAACCATTTGTTGTGATAGATGGTATACCAATTGTATCGCAGGCATTAGGAAGTGCCACTGAAAATGATAACCCACTGGCAACGATTAACCCAGATGATATTGAATCAATTGAAATATTAAAAGATGCGGCCTCTGCAGCTATATACGGTGCACGGGCTTCTAATGGAGTTTTACTAATAACCACTAAGTCGGGAAAAGTTGGAAAAACCAAAGTAAATATTGGATACTTTACTGGCTGGAGTGAGCCAACAAAAAAACAAAAATTTCTTAATGCTGCACAGTACAAAGAATTATTCGATGCTGCTGCTACTAATTCAGGTTTGGTTGCTGCAGATGAATTTGAAGGAGAAACAGGTACTACCGATTGGAACGGAACCTCAGATGTGAATTGGGCGGATGAAGCATTTCAAAAGGGAAAGATTGCGCAGTATACCGTTTCTATTTCAGGCGGGGATGCTAAAACAAAATTTTTAATCAGCGGATCATGGAATGATCAAACAGGAATTATTCTTGGAAACAGGTTAGATAGAGGCAATGGTCGTATTAATCTTGATCATTCAATTAGTTCGCGAATTAAAATCGGATTAAATGTTTCTCTTTCTAAAAGCCGGAATTACCGCGTACCCAGCGATAATGCATTTACCAATCCGCTTCAGCTAAATGCATTGCCTCCCATTCAACCTAAATTTGGTACCAATGGAAAGCTAAACGCAGCTACCATTTATTATAATAACCTAATTGATCAGGAATCTGCTACAGACATAGCTACTACTTTCCGGTCAATAAGCAGTGCCTATGGTGAATTGATTCTAACACCCGATCTTACGTTTAGAAGCCAAGCTGGTATTGATTTTAATAATCTTCAGGAAGATCAGTTTCTTGGAAAAGAGACCTTAGATGGAGCACCTACCGGGCAGGCCTTCAACAACCAGGTAACTGCTACGGTACTAACTACTACCAATACACTTAATTATAAGAAATCGTTTGGTGAAAACCATGCCTTTGATGCGCTTGCCGGTACAGAATTTCAAACAGGCAAAACGAGTGGTGGTTCAGTAACAGGCATCGGATTTCCAAGCAACCGCTTTACAAAAATTGCAAGTGCAGCCATTATACAGGCAGGGTCATCTACGGAAACAAGATTTGCATTTCTCTCTTATTTTGCTAAGGCCAATTATAAATTTATGGATCGTTATTTGGTGGGAGCAAGTTTTCGGGTAGATGGATCAAGCCGTTTTGGTAAAAATAATCGGTATGGTTCTTTTCCTGCTTTATCAGTTGGATGGATTGTTTCAGAAGAGAAATTTCTAAAAAATTCAAATAATATCAGCTTTCTCAAATTGCGTGGAAGTTACGGACGTACGGGTAATGCAGAGATTGGAAACTTTAGTTCCTTATCCTTATTTGGGGCATCTGCCTATGCAGATATTGCCGGGCTAATTGCAACGCAAATTGGAATACCTGATTTGAGTTGGGAAAAAACGGATCAGTTTGATGTGGGACTTGATTTTGGTTTTTTTAATAACCGACTTACCGGTGAAGTTGATTATTTCAGCAAGAAAACAAATGATCTTTTATTAAGCGTTCCTCTACCATCCGCCAATGGTTTTACATCTATCACAAAAAATATTGGCGATATGGAAAACAAAGGATGGGAAGTAGTATTAAATGGAAATATTCTCACAGGCGATTTTAAATGGACCGCATCAGTAAATGTATCAACCTATGAAAATAAAATTACAAGGTTGGTTATTCCTGTTCCGCCAGGTACAAGAACGATGGGTCGTTTGGCAGTTGGACAACCATTTGGTCAATTTTTTGGATTGAGCTATGCAGGTGTTGATCCGGCAAACGGTGATGCGTTGTATTTTAAAAATGATAAAACAACGACCAATGATCCTTCAGAAGCTACCGATACTATTGTTGGTAATCCAAACCCTGATTACTACGGTGGTTTCAATAATCGTTTTTCGTACAAAGGATTTGATCTTGACATTCAGTGCCAGTTCGTAAAAGGTGGTGACATCTATAATATGGCTGGATTTTTCCAAAGTGTAAATGGAGATTACTTCGACAATCAAACCGTGGATCAATTAAATTACTGGAAAAAAGCAGGAGATATAACCGCTGTTCCTCAACCAAGATTGTATGGTGGCAATGGATCTATTAAGTCTTCACGTTGGGTACAGGATGGATCTTATTTCAGGCTTAAGAGCATAAATTTTGGATATAATTTCCCTCGTAAACTTATCAATAAGTTTCGATTAGAAAATGCCCGGGTATACGTTGCCGGTACCAACCTTGTAACGCTTACAAAATATAAAGGCTACGATCCGGAGGTAAATTCAGGTTTTGTGGGCACACTAAATCTTGGTCATGATTTTTACACACCTCCACAGGCACGCACTATCAGTGTTGGTATTAATGTTGGATTCTAACCTAAAAAAATATTTATGAAATATAGAAATATTAATAAACTTCTTTTTTGTGTTGCAGTAACGGTTGGCGTAAATACTTCCTGCAATAAGAAACTGGATCTTGAACCACGTCAGAATATTGATGCCACCACCGCAATACAATCTCCCGAAGATGTAGAAGCTGCCGTGGTAGGAGCCTATTCGGTTATGGGTGGGGGTGCATTGTATGGATGTAATCTAATAATGGTTTCTGAAACTCAGGCATCTCATTTTCCCAATACTGAGCAGTATGCTGCCTGGCGAGGAACTTTTACCGGCCAACAGCAAATTGGCCGTAAAACAATGAACCGAAATAATGGAGAAGCTGCCAGAATGTGGACGTCGGCCTATCTTGCTATTAACACAGCAAATATTGTATTGGATAATTTAGGAGTAGTTACCGATGCAGATCAGAAAAATCAGTTCGAAGGTGAAGCCCTATTTGTTAGAGGGATTATGCATTTTGAATTGGTGCGTTATTTTGGTTTGCCTTGGGGTGCTACTGCAAATAATGATCAACCTGGAATAGTTATTAAAACAAAAGTTTCCAAAACAGAAGCAGATGCTTCTGAGAAATTACCAAGAAATAAAGTATCTGAGGTAT
>JBJXDV010000316.1:0-4288 GCA_046153465.1 Chitinophagaceae bacterium | reverse complement strand
GATGCCCTGGAGCAATTATCTAATAATACACCCGATGCTGCCATACTGGACATTAACCTCGAAAGCGAAAAAGACGGAATAGAAATCGCTCAATGGATCAATGAAAAATATCAACTTCCATTTTTGTTTCTCACGTCGTACTCAGACAAGGATACACTAAAAAGAGCCAAGCTGGTAAATCCAAGTGGATATCTTGTAAAACCATTCAACGAAAAAACCCTGCTTGCCTCTATTGAAATAGCAATTTCCAATCACTTATCAAAAATAAATGAAAAATTACCAACACTCCTGATTGAAAAAATTAACCGTCATTTGTTATCCGCGTTAAGTGAGCGCGAGTTTGAAATTGTCAAATTGATTTATGATGGTATCACCAACAACCAGGTTGCTGAAAAATTATTTCTTTCAGTGAATACTGTTAAAACTCACCTCAAAAATATCTATCTTAAATTGGATGTTAATACCCGCTATGGCCTAATTGTACGGGTGCGAGAACTCATGAGAAAATAAGTAAGTGCCTTTTAAAATCACCCCCGTGGGTGAATATACTTTATAGCACCGTTTGCATCTTCATGAACGGAAATAATTTTGCCTGTTTTTAGAATCTATTGTTTCTGCAAAACAAATAATCATGAAGAAATTAATTCTTTCATCTGTTCTTATTTCAAGCTTCTTATTTTCCAATGCACAACCATCGGAGGCAGAAATTAAGAAGCAATTGGTTAGTAGTGGTACCAAAAGTATAAAATTTATTAAAGCTACCGGTACCAGGCAATGGAATAGTGATCTTGGAAACTGGGAATATGTTAGTGGTGTTGAAGTAATTCGCAACAGCGATTACCCCGGAATCGATTTGGTGATTGCCGGTGATGTTGTATACCAATATACCGGAGTTGGCAAATACAGCTATTTGAAATTTAGAACAATCAGCAATCAATACCTTGGTATTCCAAATCCAGACGAAAAAGAAATTATTGATTTCATCAGTTCAAAATGGCAGACTTTTTATGGATACTACTTTTCAGTAATTACTAAACTTTGGCAGCAACCTGTACTTGCAGAGAAACCCGATTGGATATGGCACTCACCAAACTCTGTTGAATTTAAGATGAAGGTAAAGTATGATATTATTATCAGCAATACTGAAATAGAAACACAAGAGGCAATTTGGAATGTTCGATTTTACAGAGATAATCCGAAGGACTCCTGGAAAAATTTTATTGCTACCAAAGATCAGAATGAATTCAATGAAAAAAAATTAGGTGTACAAAAGTTCACGGCAGAACAAATAAACGATCTACGGAAGCAAACTCTTCAATATACTGTAGCAGAAGCAATAGCCCAAAAGAATGCTGCTTCACTACCTTCTATTTCAGTACCAGTTTTTATTGATGCTAATAAAATGGTAGCGTATGTTCATAATATCTTAAGGAATGGCTCCCCGGAAGAATTAAGAGCTGTATTTCTTCAATTGTTCGGAAAACATTTTTTTGAAGAAGGTAGTTCCGTTCAATTGCGTGAAGTTGAGGAACAAAATTTAAATCAGGTGGTTACTGCTGTTTATAAAAACAAAGCGACCTATAAACTAATGTATTGCCAGCATCCGCCTTACCGAATAGAAAATTACCCCGACGGTAGAAAGTCAATTTATATACCAGCTTCCGTAAATAATTGCACATCTAATTTTATTATTGGTCTCGTAAATTATGGTTATAGAGAAGGGGTTGCGCAAACCCAATTAAAAATTTTAGAATATGGCATATATGTTCGGCAGGATCAGGATGCTATTAACTATGTGAATTCTTTTAGCGACAGAAATAATCTTTGTAAACAGGATTAAAAAAAGTGGGGTAAAAGAAAAGGGGAACATCTTTTGATATTCCCCTAATTATTTTTGATACTAACTTATTTATCCTAGTGCAACTCTTTTAAATTCAGTTACAATAATATCGCCTGCACTTTTTAAATGTTCTGCTACTGTTTTGCTGCTGTCTTTCACAAATGCCTGGCTCGTTAATGTACTTTCTTTAAAAAAAGCATTCAGTTTACCTTCAGCAATTTTTGCAATCATTTCGGCAGGCTTACCAGCCATTTTAGGATCTGCCTGTATCTGCTCTGTTACAATAGCTCTTTCTCTTTCTACTGTTGCGGCTGGAACAGAAGAAGCATCAACTGCCAATGGATTCATCGCAGCAATTTGCATCGCAACATCCTTACCGGCGTCGGCGGCTTCTTTATTCATCCCCACCAGGACGCCTATGCGATTTGCTCCATGAATGTACGACGAAACATAAGCGGCATCTACTCTTTCTAATTTAGTTATGCCGATTTTTTCGCCAATGGACGCCAGCTTATCATTTACCAAATCCGAAATCTTTGCCCCGTTAATGATAGTATTATTTAACTCTTCTATACTTTTCACATTATTGGCAATAGCAGCATCAGCAATACTTTGTGCAAAAATTACAAAGTCTGCATTCTTACTTACAAAATCTGTTTCACAACTAACACATACAGCAATGCCTGTTTTGAAATCTGACGTTGTTTTTGCGATTACTACACCTTCTTTTGCTTCGCGATCACCACGTAATGCCGCAACCTTAGCGCCTTTTTTACGAAGCCAATCTATTGCTGCTTCAAAATCTCCATTCGATTCTGTTAGTGCCTTACGGCAATCCATCATACCAGCGCCAGTGGCCTGACGTAATTTATTAATATCAGCTGCTGAAATTGTTACAGTAGACATGAGAATTAGAATTAAAAAGTAAAAGTTAAATGAAATCAAGAGTATCTAGTATGCAATGCAATTTTCTAAAGTTGCATAACCAACTATTCTCCTATCGGCCACCGCCACCTGCCGGTCTGCGACTCGCGCCACCGGGTATACGACGTTTTTGAGGGCCGCCTGGTCCAGCTCCACGATTACCACCAGCTCCTCTTCCACCACGGCCACCTTCTGCTTCAGCTTCAGCCTGCAAACGAGCCGCTTTCTTTTCCTTATCATCGTCGCCGCTATCTTCTACTTCCTCATCTTTTGCAGCTTGTCGTTCGGCCAATCCTTCAGCAATAGCAGCTGTGATATATTGAGTAATAATTGCAATAGATTTTGTTGCATCATCATTAGCTGGAATCGCAAAGTCTACTTTATTTTGGTCACAATTAGTATCTACCATACCAAAAGTCACAATTCCCAGGCGTCTTGCTTCAGAAAGAGCAATATGTTCGTGTCCAATGTCGATAATAAACAATGCAGCTGGTACTCGGCCCAATTGAGAAATACCACCCAATACCTTATCTAATTTATCACGGTCACGACCAAGTGTTAATCGCTCTTTTTTTGTCAAACTGTCTGCGCTTCCATCGTTTAACATCTTGTCAATATTCAACATTTTCTTTACGCTCTTTCGAACGGTATTGAAATTGGTAAGCATACCCCCTAACCATCTTTCAGTAGCGAAAGGCATATTTACTCTGCGGGCACATTCTGTAACAATTTCTTTTGCCTGTTTCTTTGTACCAACAAACATTATTTTCTTTCCGCTACGTGCCATTTGCTTTAGCGCAGCAGCCGCTTCCTGTAAGCTTTCAGTAGTTCTGTTCAAATCAATGATATGAATACCTTTTTTTTCTGCGAAAATATAAGGCAACATTTTTGGATTCCACTTCTTACGCAAGTGTCCAAAATGTACACCGGCATCTAAGAGTTGTTGCTGAAGAGAAGGGTTGTTTTCCATTATTTCTATTTATGAATAGTTTATAATTTATTACCGTGTGCCTTTTGCTTTGAACGAGAGGAAATATGCCTGACTGATCAAAACCTGCAGCTAAAAATTCTTTGCGTTTATTATCGTTTAGAGAACTGGAAGCTTTTACGGGCTTTCTTGTGGCCAAATTTCTTACGCTCAACCGAACGGGGGTCACGCTTAAGCACACCTGCTGCTTTAAGCGACGGACGCCATTCAGGATTCAATTCTACCAACGTTCGTCCAATTCCTAATTTAGCAGCTTCTGCCTGTCCTTTCATACCACCTCCGGTTGCATTTATTTTAATGTCAAACTTATCCAACGATTGAACAGTTTTAAGCGGCAACTCTACCTGGTTCTGTAAATACACCAGCGAGAAATAGGCCTTATAGTCCTTATCGTTTACGGTGATCTTTCCTGTTCCTTTGGTAAGAAACACTCTGGTCACTGCTTCTTTACGACGACCAACACCATTTTTTTGCTTTTCCATTTTTTTAAGCTTTACGCTGATCCATTAAGGTTATCAGCTGTTTAATTTTTAATT
>JBJXDV010000315.1:0-3362 GCA_046153465.1 Chitinophagaceae bacterium | reverse complement strand
AAAAAGCGCTTTGATTTTATAGAAAAAGATCAACCGATTGCCAATACAAATTATCCGAAAAGGTTTCAAAAAAAAGCTTTGATAACATCTGGCAATTATCAATGGGATATTCAGCGTACAGGGTGGTGGAAGCACGTACTTGAAATTTCGGCACAACAAACTCCTTATAATAAATGGTCTTTACCAATTAATTGGAGAGGCAATTTGGCTATCCGTACAGAAGATAACCGGCAATTTCGTTTTAAGCGAAAAGGATTTTGGAAAACAGCCTGGGTTTGGTTGAATGAAAAAGAGGAAGAAGTAATGGAAATAAAAATATGTCAATGGCCAAAGAAAAAGAGAGGATCAGTAATTAGTAACCACTTTTCTGATGTTAGGGATTTGCTTTTTCTTGCACAAATCGGGTGGTTTGTTGCGCTGGCTGCCATAGAGGATTCTGCGGCAGCAGCTTCTTTTTAAATTGCTGCACTGGTTTTCCAAATCAGGCAAAATGCTTTTTTACAAAACCACTATTGGATAAAATTATATTTGGAAAATAACGGGAAATCTATCCTGATTCAATCGAATAAGTTTAAACTATAAACCATTCACTTCTTGTCATTTTGTTGTAATTTCCCTTTCTAAACTTATTTATATGATTGCCTCACGTCGCCATTTCCTTCGTCAATCGTCTTTACTTACAGCAAGTTTATTTATTAATAAAAACGACTTATTTAAAGCTCAAAAGAAAATAGGCCTCCAACTTTATACTGTTCGCGATATTATCGGTAAGGACCCGAAAGGCACCCTACAAAAAATAGCACAGCTTGGATACAAAGAAGTAGAAACCTTCGGATACAATCAAGGTAAATGGTTTGGTTTAAATGCAACCGATTTATCGTCTATATTAAAAGATAACGGCCTTAGTTCTCCCAGTGGGCACACATTACTTGGAGGAGTATTCTTAAAAGAAGGATGGGAAGATGGTTGGAAAAAAGCAGTGAACGATGCGGCTGCACTAGGACAGAAATATATCGTGATTCCCTGGCTCGCGGAACCAGATCGCAAGCCCATTGAAAATTATAAGAAAATTGCAGAAGGATTAAGCAAGGCAGCAGTAATTAGTAAGCAAGCAGGGTTACAAATCGCTTACCATAATCATGATTTTGAATTTTTTGATAGCGATGGCCAAAATGGATTCGATATATTGATGAAAGGCACGGATGCCTCGATGGTAAAGATGGAACTTGATTTATATTGGGTGGCTAAAGCAGGACGTAACCCGCTCGATTTATTTGCCGCACATCCCGGCCGGTTTGTAATGTGGCATATAAAAGATATGGATAGCACGGATAAAAAATTTTTTACAGAAGTAGGCAATGGTACCATTGATTTTAAATCCATTTTTGCAAAAGCAAAACAAAGCGGGATGAAGCATTTTTTTGTGGAGCAGGATGTATGCCCCGGTTCTCCATTGGATAGCATTGCAATGAGTATTGATTATATGAAGAAGAATTTAATAAAATAAGATCAATCATTTCAATTTATTTTTTTCTATAAAATCTTTTTAAAACTATGTCACGTCGTATATTCTTACAAAAATCTGCAGCAATCGCTGGTGGTGGTTTGTTGTTATCTGCGATCGATAATAAAGCTTTTGCTATTTTTAAAAGTAAAATTATGCCTGCCGATCAAATTAATATCGGTGCTATTGGAATTAATGGAATGGGTTGGTCAAATTTAAAGGCTGCATTAAAAATCCCTGGAATTAATGTTGTTGCGCTTTGTGATGTAGATAAAAAAGTACTTGATACCCGAATGGCGGAGTTGGCTAAAATGAATGTTGATACTTCTAAGGTTAAAGTATATGGTGATTATAGAAAATTGTTGGAACAAAAAGATATTGATGCGGTAATTATTGGAACGCCTGATCATTGGCATGCGTTAATAATGATTGAAGCCTGCCAGGCTGGTAAAGATGTTTATGTGGAAAAGCCAGTTGGCAATTCTATCGAAGAATGCCGAGCGATGGTTGCTGCACAACAACGATATAATAAGGTGGTACAGGCCGGACAATGGCAACGCAGTCAACAACATTTTCGGGATGCTGTGGATTTTATTCGAACAGGTCAGTTAGGAAATATTCGTACGGTTAAGGTATGGTGTTATCAAGGTTGGATGCGACCCGAGCCCATAGTGCCTGATAGTGCACCACCTGAAGGATTCGATTATAGTATGTGGTTAGGGCCCGCACCTAAAAGACCCTACAATGCCAGCAGATCTCATTTTCACTTTCGTTGGTTTTGGGATTATGCCGGGGGATTAATGACGGATTGGGGAGTTCACCTGATGGACTATGCGATTTTTGGAATGAATGCCGATGTTCCAAAATCTGTATCTGCATTAGGCGGTAATTTTGCCTATCCGGATCTAAGTCAGGAAACACCCGATACCATGGGGGCTTTGTATGAATTTGATAAGTTTAATCTTATCTGGGACCATGCCATGGGAATTGATAATGGATTGTATGGAAAGGATCATGGTATTGCATTTATTGGTAATAATGGAACATTAGAATTAGATAGAGGTGGATGGGAAGTATTTGAAGAACGCCAAAGTAAGAGCAAGGTAAAAGTTGAACGAAAAAAACCAACAGATATTGGATTGGATAAACATTGGCAGAATTTTATCGACGTTGTAAAATCGCGGAAAACGGAAGATCTTAATTGTTCTATTCAAACCGGGGCCCATATTGCTACCGTTTGCCAGTTAGGAAATATTGCATTTAGAACGCAGCAAAAATTAATTTGGGATAAAGAGAAGGCACAGTTTACTGATGATGCGATCAATAAAAAATATTTTGGCAAGGAATACCATAATGGATATAGGTTACCTAAAAAATAGATACCCTTTTTTGCTTGAAATTAATCATTGCTGTTATTCGAGATTGGGAATGAGAGATAACTATTCAGGGGAGAGAAATTGCACGAATCGTTCCTACGGAACGAAAACGATGATTGTTTAAAAGCTACCCACTAAACGTCGTGATGCGACGGGAACGATTGAAGGATATTATTATTTCGAAACATTAAATTATTTTTAAGAATTGGTATATTTTTAAAAGATATTTCGTTCCATCCCGAAGATTCAAGGGGAGAGAAATAGCGAGAATCGTTCTTACGGAACGAAAACGATGATTGTTTAAAAGCTACCCACTAAACGTCGCGATGCGACGGGAATGATTGAAGGATATTATTGTTTGGAAACATTAAACCATTTTTAAGAAAATCATTAGTAAGAATTGGTATATTTTAAAAAAGGGTTGGTCCCATCGGGAAAGATTGTGGGTAATAGACAATCTGGTTGAAAAGGTATTCATCCCA
>JBJXDV010000314.1:0-7917 GCA_046153465.1 Chitinophagaceae bacterium | reverse complement strand
TTCCAAGGGTATAACTTTTATAATTTTCATTTACTAATTTTTCAGGTGAAATCGTTAGGTACTGATATACTCCTCCGGCAAGTATCAAAACGAGTAAACCAGCTGCCACCCTCATAGATACCCTGGTTATACTCCGTAAAATACCTATTGGCTTGATAGTTTGTTTAAATTCTTCCATCATTTCCTGATGCACCGCACCAACTTGTTTACGAAGACCTAGCCCCGTTACGCACAATCGGGCAAATTTTAAATTATCTAACTCTTCTTTCAGGGCTTCATCGTTATTTAGTGTTGCTTCCAGCGATATTTGCTCCTCCCCGGCGAGCTCACTATCCATATACCGGATCAATAAAGTTGTTGTTGTAAAATTATCATTCATAGTTAAAAGCGTTTTTAAAGGTTTTCGCCAGTATTGGATTTTCAACCAGCATTTGTTCCAATTGCTTCAGGCATTTATATTTCTTATTTCGCACTACTTGTTCTGATTCGTATTCGGTTTGTTCACATATTTCTTTCATCGACAAATTCTGATAATAAAATGCGAGTAACACTTTCTTGCATCCCTCCCCCAGCCTTTCAATTATTTCCATTACCAGCTTTCTCGATTCTCTGCCTATAATCACTTGAGTTGTATCAGGCTCTTTATCATCTTTCCCTTTTTCGAACTTAAGCTCTCGTACCTGTTCCCTCCCTCTTCGTTTTAATTCGTTCAACCAACTATTTCGGTTTAATGAAAAAAGAAAGGTTTTTACAGATGAATCACCCCTAAACTTGTTTAATCTTACCAGCTCCAAAAAACTAACCAATACTTCCTGAAAAACATCTTCTGCATCCTGCCTGCTTCCATTATTCTGTTCGATATATACACTAAGCCACTCAAAATATTGGCGATACAGGAATTTAAGAACAGGATTAACATCCTGCCCCGACCTTATTGCCGTTAAAAGCTCCGTATCTGAATAGTTTTTTTGAACTTCCATTCCGTATTCTATTATTAGTAAATACCAGTCATTATTATGTAACCAAACTACAACGATTTTTGCTGTTTTGAGGTGACAAGGGAAAAGATAGTAACTTATTTGAGGCTGACGATACTTGAAAAAGCAGCTCTTAGAAAGCTTGTTACCCCGTCCACTATGATGAAATTGTAAAGATGCATTGTTGTTTTAGAAAGCAATCGGTTGTTCCCATCTCCCAAATTTGCCCAGTCCGTGGATTTAATTAAATTTACAAATACTAAACAAAGTTTAGTAAAATGAAATAAGGTTCAAATGTAATACAAACCGGTTAAGTCAGCGCCTATAATAAATCAACGCTCTTTAGAATTTGTCTTCACCCTAATACCGTAAAAAATGACAGCCCGAAAAATATTATTTACCCCTGGTCCTTTATCTACCTCGTCAACAGTAAAGGAAGCCATGCTGGAAGATTGGGGCTCCAGAGATTTTGCTTTTATGAATGCAGTGGCTGAAGTAAGGAATGAACTATTAAAATTAGCAAAGGTTTCAAAAAAAGAAGGTTATGAATGTGTACTCATGCAGGGCTCGGGCACATTTGCTATTGAAAGCGTAATAAGCAGCGTTTTGAGCAATACCGATACATTACTTGTGTTAGTAAATGGGGCCTATGGTGAACGCATTGTAAAAATGGCTTCCGTACATAAGTTAAATTATCAGGTTCTTAGGTTTGAAGAAGATGAAATAGTAACACCTGGGGCATTAGATAATTATTTGCAACAACATAAAGAAATCACGCATATTGCCTGTATTCATAGTGAAACCACCACAGGTTTATTTAATCCCATAGTATCTATAGGAGTTATTTGTAATAAATACAACAAAGTTTTTATAGTAGATGCCATGAGTAGTTTTGGAGGCGTTGAAATGGATATAAAAAAAATGTACATTGATTTTCTTGTCTCTTCTTCCAATAAGTGTATTGAAGGAGTAACTGGTTTTGCTTTTATATTGTGTAAAAAAACAGCTTTAGAAAAAGCAAAGGGACATGCAAGAACGTTGAGTCTTGCGTTGTATGAACAATGGGCGGCATTAGAAGCCAGCGGACAGTTTCGATTTACACCACCTACACTTAGTTTGATGGCCTTTCGCCAAGCTCTAAAAGAATTAGAGGAAGAGGGAGGTATAAACGCAAGGGCTAATCGCTATAAAAAAAACAAAGAAGTATTAGATCAAGGGATGGCCGCGTTAGGATTTAAACAATACATAGATCCTGCCATTCAGGGACATATTATTACCTCCTTTTTATATCCGGAGGATCCAAATTTCAACTTTGAAAATTTTTACAGCCAATTAAACAAACGCGGTTTTGTTATCTATCCGGGTAAACTAAGTAAAACAGATGCATTTCGCATTGGCAATATTGGTCATTTATTTCCGACCGATGTAACAGCATTAATAGCTGCCGTGAAAGAAGTATTGGCAGAAGAACGTGTTGTAGTGAGATAAGAAATTATTTATTCACGTACCCTCATAACGATTTAAAACAGTTAGAGAAACTATTTACTGAAAGCCTTTTAATAAGAACCCCGCGGATTGCTTCTGTTAATAAATGAAGCATCATTATTCACTATCTTGAGGATAATTTTTTATGACGAAATCTTCTGGCGAATTAAAACGAACATTGAATGCTACCATGCTTTGGGGATTAGGGGTAGGCTATGTTATTTCAGGAATGTATTTTGGCTGGAACCTTGGCCTTGAGAAAGGCGGAACACTTGGACTGGCAATTGCCACGGCATTTATTATTGTAATGTATCTAACGTTTACCTTTAGTTATGCAGAACTTGCTTCAGCTATTCCAAAAGCTGGCGGTGCCTATGATTATGCTGAAAGAGCTTTAGGAAAAAATTTAGGGTTCATTGCCGGCATGGCACAAAATATTGAATTCCTTTTTGCGCCTCCTGCTATTGCTTTTGCCATCGGCGCCTACTTCAACTTATTTTTTCCTCAACTATCTGTATTATCCATTGCAATTGCCGCATATATTATTTTTACGTGCCTTAATATTTACGGCGTTAAGGCTGCTGCCCTTTTTGAATTGGTCATTACTATTTTGGCTGTTTTTGAGCTACTGCTTTTTGCTGGTATTACCCTGCCCCACTTTTCAGTGGCCCATATAAAACAAAATGCCTTTCCAAATGGATGGAGCGGCGTACTTGCTTCGATCCCATTTGCGATATGGTTTTTTTTAGGTATTGAAGGAGTAGCAAACGTGGCGGAAGAAACCACTCAACCTCAAAAAACAATCCTGAAGGGTTTTGGGTCAGCTATTTTAACCCTGGTAGTATTATGCATTCTAACTTTTTTAAGTGCTGTGGGTGTTGCAGGTTGGGAGGCAATTGTCTACAAACCCGACGGCTCAACTTCCGACTCTCCCTTACCGTTAGCACTCGCATCCATTGTTGGCAATAATAATTATTTGTATCATCTCTTAATATCTATTGGACTACTGGGGCTAATTGCTTCTTTCCATGGAATTGTTCTTGCAGCAGGAAGATCAAGCTTTGAATTTGGCCGGGTAAAATTAGCTCCTGCATTTATAGGAAAAATTCATCCCCGATTTCAAACGCCCGCCAATGCATTGCTCGTAAATATGGCAATTGGAATTATTGCTCTATTGAGTGGGAAAACAACCGAGATTATTACCCTTTCCGTTTTTGGTGCATTAACATTGTATATCGTATCGATGATTGCTCTACTACGCCTTCGCAAAAAAGAACCAGCGTTGGTCAGACCATTTAAAGTTCCGTTTTATCCAGCCTCGCCGATCATTGCCCTTGTAATTGCTGTTTGTTCATTTATTGCCATGACGATCTACAATTCAAGTATTGCTCTTATATTTTTCGGTTTAATAGTCAGTTGCTTTGTATTGTTTAAGTTAATTAAAACGCCAACGCATTCTTCCAATCTATAAATAAAGAATAAGCGAATGAATACCAAAGAAATTATTCTATACGTAAAAAATCATCCGGCTGGTAAAGTAAAAATTGCTTACGCCGACATTGATGGCATACTGAGAGGGAAATATGTGGCCACAGAAAAATTTTTGTCAACCGTAAATGATCATACAACTTTCTGCAATGTAATATTTGGGTGGGATGCTGCAGATGTTGCTTATGACAATGGAAAATTTTCGGGTTGGCATACGGGTTATCCAGACTCGCCTTCGCGGATTGATCTTACAACCTTTCGAAAAATTCCCTGGGAAAATGATCTGCCATTCTTTTTAGGAGAAATGATCGATGATAAGGGAGGTCCATCATTTGTTTGTCCACGACAATTATTAAAAAAAGTATTGAAAGATGCTCAGCAATTGGGATACACTCCTTATTGTTCACAGGAGTTCGAATGGTATAACTTTTTGGAAACACCAAAAACCGCAAGCGATAAACAATATATTAATCTTACGCCGCTTACGCCAGGTATGTTTGGTTATTCTATTTTACGAACAACACTAAAGAATGATTTTTTTAACGATCTATTTGAACTACTTAAAAAATTTGATGTGCCCATTGAGGGTTTACATACAGAAACAGGACCCGGTACTTATGAAGCCGCCATTCAATATGGACCGTTGGTAGAAGCAGGTGACAGGGCTGTGTTATTTAAAACGGCCGTCAAAGAAATTGCCTATCGTCATGGAATCATGGCCACGTTTATGGCAAAGATTAATGAAAATTTGCCGGGCTGTGGAGGTCATGTTCATCAAAGTTTATGGGATAAGTCTTCCAGTAAAAATTTATTTCATGACTCAAAGGATAAATGGCAGATCAGTACATTGATGAAACAATATATTGCCGGCCAATTATTTTGTTTGCCCCATTTACTTCCAATGTATGCACCAACGATTAATAGCTATAAAAGATTGGTAGAGGGTGCATGGGCCCCTACTACGTTAACATGGGGAATTGATAACCGAACAGTAGCACTAAGAGTTCTTAATAGTAGTAGTAAAGGTTGTCGCTTAGAAACAAGAGTCATTGGCTCTGATGCTAATCCCTACCTCGCCATGGCCGCTGCCGTGGCTTCGGGTTTGTATGGAATAAAAAATAAACTCAAATTAAATCAATTGCCAACGATGGGTAATGGATATACTGATTTTTCTAATGGCCACCTGCCACGTACATTACAGGAGGCAACTATTACTATGAAAAATTCGGAGGTTGTTAAAAGTATTTTGGGCGAAAAATTTGTAGAACATTTTACGCTCACACGCGAATGGGAATGGAAACAACATTTAAAAACAGTAACCGATTGGGAATTTAAAAGATACTTTGAAATAATATAATTCATAAATATTAATAAAAAGATAGAAGAAATTATGCACTCAGAGGCAATATATCAATATAACTTCCCCACTACCATTCGGTTTGGTGCAGGTGTTAGTAACGAGTTGGGCGATTACCTTACTAAAAATAACCTGTCAAAACCTTTGATTGTAACAGATAACACGGTTGTGCAGTTGGGTTTCTTTAAAACGATCGTAGCAGATCTTAGGAAAAAAAATATTTCAGTGGAGGTTTTTCATGATATCCATAAAAATCCGGTGAAATCGGATGTATATAAAGGGGGGGAAGCCTACGATAACACTCACCGCGATTGTATTATTGGAATTGGCGGAGGCGCGGCATTGGATGTAGCGCGGGCAATCGTATTGAGGATAAACCATCGCGAGGATTTATTTAAATATGATGATCTTATTGGCGGTGACGTTTATGTTATCAATGAGGTTCCCCATTTTATAACGATACCTACTACCGCCGGTACAGGAAGTGAAGTAGGCAGAAGTGCTATTATTGCTGATGATGAAACACACCAAAAGAAAATTCTTTTTTCCCCTAAATTACTGGCAAAAATTGTGTTTGCAGATCCACTACTCACGATGGATCTTCCTGCTTTTATAACTGCTGCTACCGGCATGGATGCACTCACTCATAATATGGAAGCTTTTCTGGCAAAAATGCACCACCCCTTATGTGAAGGGATAGCACTGGAAGGAATTTCTTTAATTAGTAAATCACTTGAATCGGCAGTGAATAACCCCAACCTTGAATCGAGAAGTAATATGCTAATTGCTTCGCTGATGGGTGCAGTTGCTTTTCAAAAAGGATTGGGTGTTGTGCACTCACTTGCTCATCCTCTTTCTTCGCTATTGGATACGCATCATGGCTTAGCCAATGCGGTTAATATTCCTTACGGAATGCAATTTAACATTGAAGGATCTGAACATAAGTTTAAACGAATAGCCCAAACGCTTGAACTATCAGAACATAATGGGAAAGCAGTGGTGAATTATTTGTTTGAATTGAATTCCAAAATAAATATTCCTCACCACCTCAAAGATATTGGTGTGAAGGAAGAACATATTGAAACGCTGGCTGATTTAGCCATTGCTGATTTTGCTCATCCCAACAATCCTAAGCCCGTTAGCCGTGAAAATTTTAAACAACTTTATCTGAGGGCATTATGATAATGAGCCATCAAATTTATTTATATAATTATAAGAAAGCCCATTATTGAAGTAGTTCGAATAGCCATTAATAAGGCATTGAACGATTAGCAAAATGATAATACAAAATTCAATTAATAGCTAAAAATTTACTCTAGATTCAACTTGTTTTTAAAATTAAGTTTCCTTTCAAAAAATAAATTATTCAAAAGTGACTGAATGAAAATAGGATTAACTTATACGGGAACGGAAGAAAAACATCAAAACTATATTCGATGGTTGAAAGGATCTGGTGACGAAATAGAAATCGTTACCCTTTCTTCAACAATTGATAATTTATCAGACTTAAATAATTGCAATGCATTGGTTTTAGCAGGAGGAAGAGATATCCATCCAGGAGTTTATAACAATACAAATTTGGACTATCCAAATTCGCCTCAGGACTTTGATCTTAAAAGAGATCAATTTGAAATTGATGCATTTAAGTTGGCCCAAAAACACAAAGTACCAGTGTTAGCAATTTGCAGGGGTCTTCAATTAGTGAATTGTATTTTTGAAGGTACACTTTGCCAGGATTTGGGAGACCCCTTAAATAAAATTCATCGTGCGGAAGAAACGGATAAGACCCATGACGTAATAGTTAATGACGGCACATTGTTAAGGGAAATAGTACAAATTTCGCATATGGTAGCGAACAGCGCACACCATCAGTCAATCGAAAAATTAGGGAAGGAATTAAAAATTAACAGCACTTCCGATCATGGAACTATTGAAGGCATTGAATGGGCCAATAAAATCGGTAAGTCGTTTTTCTTAGGCATTCAATGGCACCCGGAAAGGATGTTCAAATTTAATTTGCAGGAAACAGCCGCCTCCAGGTTAATTCGGGAAAGATTTATTCAGGAAATACAAAAAACTTTATAGTGATGAAAATAATTAATCCTGCGTCCGAAGAATTAATTACCGAATTAGCGGAAGATTCAATGTCAACCTTAGAAGCAAAATTTCAATTATTGAAAGGAGGTCAGTTAGTATGGAAAAAGGAACCCATTAAAAAGAAAATCGAAATTATAAATGAATTCAGTTTATTATTGGAGAAAAATATTGAGCAGCTTGCGTTGATACTTACCACGGAAGTGGGCAAACCTCTTCAACAATCCCGCAATGAAATCAATGGTGCAAGATCGCGTATAAAGTGGTTTACCGAAAATGCAGAAAAATATTTGCAGGATGAATGGATGAGCAAAGGAAGTGGTACCGATGAAAAAATTGTTTATGAATCCATTGGAGTCGTTTGCAATATATCCGCCTGGAACTATCCGTGGCTGGTAGGTGTAAATGTATTTATACCTGCCTTACTGGCTGGCAATGCGGTATTTTATAAGCCTTCAGAATATGCGACACTCACCGGTATTGAAATAGAAAAATTATTAAAACAGGCAGGTATAC
>JBJXDV010000313.1:0-4073 GCA_046153465.1 Chitinophagaceae bacterium | reverse complement strand
GTGGTCCGGGTATTATGGAAGCAGCTAACAAAGGTGCACAATTAGGAGGAGGAAAATCGGTAGGATTAAATATTGAGTTACCCTTTGAGCAAGAGTCAAATCAATTTATTGATCGCGATGCAAATTTACATTTTGATAATTTTTTTGTACGAAAAACACTTTTTACAAAATACTCCCAGGGTTTTATTATGATGCCAGGTGGGTTCGGTACAATGGATGAATTTTTTGAAGTAGCAACACTTATTCAAACAGGTAAAATGTTACAGGTTCCCCTGATACTGGTGAGTACTGACTATTGGGGCGGCTTAATGAGATGGATGAAAGAAACAATGCTTCAGAGCACTAACTATATTTCTGCCGGAGATATTG
This sequence comes from Chitinophagaceae bacterium, assembly GCA_046153465.1. Taxonomy (GTDB): domain Bacteria; phylum Bacteroidota; class Bacteroidia; order Chitinophagales; family Chitinophagaceae; genus Endoryza. The sequence continues at coordinate 3,704 of JBJXDV010000313.1, read as the reverse complement.
ATTTGCTGCAGGTAGCAGATACGCCGGAAGAAGTAGTTGATCATGTGTTAAAGTTTTATACAAAACATCCTTTACAACCAAATTTTTAAAGAACAAAGGATTCACTTTTTCGATCCCTATCTATCCTTGATCTAAGTCAGGTCGTATAAGTCAAGGCGTTTGTTACTCGGTTGATCTGTTATCTTTGTATAAATCCCATACATTGGACTTTATAAACCCATTGGCACTGATCTATGCCGAGAAATATACATCAAGCCCCGATTTTATATTGGATGAACTTGCTGTACAAACCTATGCTACCCACACACAGGCCCAAATGCTTAGCGGAAAAGTGCAGGGCCGCGTGCTTGAAATGATTAGTTGTATGGTTCAGCCCATGCGAATATTGGAAATTGGAACATTTACAGGGTATAGTGCAATATGTCTGGCAAAAGGTCTTCAAAAAGGAGGATTGTTACATACAATTGAAATAAGAAAAGAAGAGGCAGAAATTGCAAAAACATATTTTAAGCTTTCTGTTTGGCAAGAACAGATAATTTTGCATTTGGGAAACGCGTTAGATATAATACCAAAACTCGATGAGTCGTGGGATCTGGTGTTTATTGATGCTGATAAGGTTAACTACATCGAATATTATAAGTCGGTAATACCAAACCTAAGGAAAGGTGGTTTGATTTTGGCGGATAATGTACTGTTTCATGGAGAAGTATTAGAGGAAACAATAAAAGGAAAAAATGCCAAGGCCATCCACGCGTTTAATGAGTTTATTGCAAAGGATAATTCGGTTGAAAAAGTATTGCTAACTGTTCGGGATGGATTGATGTTGATACGTAAAAAATAATAGGTTGGTCGATGATAAAAAACTTTTTAATAATAATTACTTTTTGTATTTCACAAGAATTAGTTGCACAAAAAAGCGAATTCGTTGTAGAATATATTAATAGTTATAAACAACTGGCGGTTGAAGAAATGATTCGAACTGGTGTTCCTGCCTCAATAAAATTGGCACAGGGTATTCTTGAAACGGAAGCAGGGCATAGCGATCTTGTACTTAAATCAAACAACCATTTCGGCATAAAATGCAAAACGGGTTGGGATGGCGAAAAAGTGTACCATGATGATGATGCCAGGGGAGAATGTTTTAGAAGTTATGCTTCCTCCGGCGAATCTTATATAGATCATTCAAATTTCTTAAAGAGAAGTCAACGTTATGGTTTTTTGTTTGAGCTTGATCCCTCCGATTACAAAGGATGGGCTTTTGGATTGAAAAAGGCTGGCTATGCTACCAATACCAAATATCCCCAGATGCTCATTCGTCTTATTGAAGAATACAACCTCCAGCAATACTCGCTTATTGCATTGGGTAAGCTAGCTCCGGGAGAAGAAATAATAGCGGTTTCGAAGAATCGCGGATTGGAAAATAAACCAGTTTCCAGTGGCGTTCAGACGGCCGAGCCTATTGTGGAAGAAGATCCGCTTGCTGTGATTAATTCTACCTATCCTTCCGGTGATTTTCAAATCAATAGAACAAGAGTAGTATTTGCTAAAGCCGGTACTTCTTTATTGTCGATTGCCCAGCAATACGATTTATCTTTTAGCCGGCTGTTGGATTTTAATGATTTGACGCAGGAAGATGTACTGGTAGAGGATCAGCTTATTTTTTTACAAAGAAAAAGAAGAATTGGAGAGTCCGAATATCATATTGTTCAAAAAGGAGAAAGTCTGTATGGTATTTCTCAAAGTGAAGGAATTCGGTTTGAAAATTTATTAGGATACAATTTTTTGCAGGCACATTTACGACCCGCAACAGGGGAGAGATTATACTTACAAAAGGAAGCACCTGCTAAACCCAGGTTAGTTACAAATGAAATAAAGACATTAATTAACTCAGACATAAAGCAAGGAAATCCAAATTAAATAAACTGAAGTTGGTTTTGATCTTATAAAAAATAGAGTATGCAGTATATACGTATACACGACAAACAATTTGAACCCTACCTTTCCGCCAACGAAATTGCATTAAGAATAACAACAGTTGCTAAACAACTCAATAAAGATTTTGCAGGCAAAAAGCCACTATTTATTGCTATTCTAAATGGTTCTTTTATGTTTGCGTCCGATCTTTTCAAAGAAATTTCCATTGAAGCAGAAATCTGTTTTATAAAACTTGCCTCTTACAAAGGAAGCAAATCAACCGGACATGTGATAACTGCTATCGGTTTGGATATGGATATTATAGGTCGTGATGTAATTATTATTGAAGATATCGTTGATACCGGCAAAACACTCAACGAATTTTTGCCGCAGATTCATCATCAACAACCTTCTTCGGTAAAGATTGTGGCGCTTTTACATAAACCGGATGCAATGGTTTATCCTGTTAATATTGATTATCTCGGTTTTACAATTCCAAATAAATTTGTGGTTGGATATGGATTGGATTACGATGGGTTGGGGAGAAATATAAAAGAACTTTACCGATTGGCTGAGTAATCCGCATCTATCAAAAATCAAAAATATAACTTATAGAAGTTACATCAACTACTTGAAAAACGGGCTTGCCATATTAATTCTTTCAGTATGCTTTACTTCTTTACACGCGCAATATTATTTGCGTGGTGAAATAAGGGATGAGAAAAATTTACCTGTTCTCAATGTTAAAATTCTTCTTCACTCTACAAAATATATTTATAGTTCCGGCATAGGTGGCGCTTTTGGAATAATGATTGAAAAATCAACAGATAGTATCACCCTATCGTTGGAAGGATATTTAACAGTATCTGTTAAAGTTGATGCATCCAATTACCAACAACTGGTAATGAAAATGCTTTATGCTTCTGCAGGAATCAGCAGAAATCGCTTGGTATCTATTACAAAAAATCTTAAACTGGAGGATCGGGAAAACTGGACGGTTGGTGGCGAAACCTATAGCTCATTGCTGGAAAATGAATTTGTGGAGGCTAAGAAATTTCCTGAAACAGGATTTGCAATACATACCGATAAAGCATCATACAGTAATATCCGAAGATTCTTAAATATGAATACGATGGTACCACCGGATGCTGTGCGTACCGAGGAAGTATTAAATTATTTTAACTTTACTTATCAGGCACCTTCAAAGGATAGCATGTTCGGTTTTCAATCCTACCTGTCCGATTGCCCATGGAACTCAGAAAGTAAATTGTTGTTTCTTCATATCTGTGCACGAAAATTGGATCCTGAAAAAATTCCGCCGAGTAACCTGGTATTTTTAATTGATGTATCCGGATCAATGGATTTGCCCAACCGCCTCCCATTGTTAAAGTCTGCGTTTAAATTGCTCGTAGATAATCTCCGGGAGAAAGATACCGTTTCAATTATAGTGTATGGCAGCACGGTAGGAGTGTGGTTGCAACCAACTTCCGGAATAGAAAAGGATAAAATTCGTAAATCAATCGAAGAATTATTTCCCGGAGGGTCTACCCCTGGCGAATCGGGTATTCGATCGGCTTACCGGCTTGCAAAAAGCCAATTTATAAAAGGAGGAAACAATCGTGTAATACTTGCAACCGATGGCGATTTTAATGTTGGCCAGGTAAGTGAAGATGAATTGGATAAACTGATAACCCAGCATCAGCAACTTGGTATTTACCTTACCTGTTTGGGGGTAGGTATGGGAAACTATAAAGATTCTAAGCTTGAAGTGTTAGCCAAAAAGGGGAACG
>JBJXDV010000312.1:0-7606 GCA_046153465.1 Chitinophagaceae bacterium | reverse complement strand
TTACAAACCCGGTAGGTACCTACAAATTTATTTGCGAAGAAACCATTACAAAACAACGGGCTTTTGCAAGATTTAATTCATTGCGGCTTGTGAACCGGCAATATCAAATGGAAACAAAAGACTCAATGCATTTCACCATTTATGTCATTTTACCGTCTTCTCCGTCTGATACAGCAATGAAAAAAGATTCATTGAAAGCCTGGTATTGGGGTACACGTAACCGCTCTGTTCGGATTGAATAGCAGAAATAAACTTTTCAGATTCTTATTAATTGATCGCACATAACCTGTTTACAGGTGGGCGTACTTTGTTAAAGAAAAAAGTGTTTCTGCATTAAGTACCGGTAACTACTAAAACAATAGCAAATCTTTACATTCAAATTTTATGACTGAAGCATTAGATCTTTAATCTCTTTTGTAAGATTTAAATGATCTGTCGTAAACTCGCTGCCCCATGCTAATCCTAACTGCTTTAAATCAAAATGGCGAAGGATTGTTCCAACATTTCCCATGGTACTATCATGATTTTTTTTATATCCAATAACATATATTGAATCGGCCAGTTCTACAGCCAATTCTATATCGTGGGTACTAAAAACAATCGTATTTAATTCGTTGCTTTCATTTATAAGTTTAAAAGAATCTTTTACGTTGATGATATTACCGACATCAAGTCCGGAAAAAGGTTCGTCCAGCACCATGTAATAACCAGAGTTTAATAATTGTTCCAAAATTGCTGTACGCTGACGCTGACCGCCTGACAATTCATTTGGAAACTGATCCTTATTATTGGCGAGTCCCCAATTAGAAAGGTAGGTCATAATTTTATCCTCCTTCTCGTTGGCCGATCCTGTATTATTTCGCAAAGCAAACTTCAAAGATTGATATACTGTTTTATGCCGGAATAAGGTGTATTTCTGATCAACAAATCCCACATCTCCTTCAGATACTTTTTTCGCTGGTTGCTGTCCGTTAATAACTTCCTTTGCATAATCCGGGATCAATACGGTGCCGGTAGTAGGCTGCTCAAGTCCTGTTAATGCCCTGAAAAGTGTTGATTTTCCTCTTCCGGATCTTCCAAGAAAAGCAATAGTCTGCCCCTGCTTTTTTCCAGGGCGTATCACGTTCTTTTCTTCAAAGTTTATATCAGAAATAATTAACTTATTTCCATATGCAATACTCAGGTTTTGAACATGCAGGATAGTATCTTTTTGTTCATATGAATTTGGCATATGAAATAAATAATGTTTAAGTAATTAATAAAAGAAAAACGTACAGGTTTTTAGTACGTCGAATATCTGAACAAAGATTTTCTTGAAATATTTAAAACCCAATCCAACGAAAGACCGATCAATAATATTACTAATTGTAGGGCAACAATTCTACCATGGTTTGTAAACTTATCGCTGTTCTTTATAAGTACACCCAATCCCCCTGCTGCAACTACAATCGATTCAACAGTTACCAACATCATCCAGATAATCGCCAGGTTCTGCCTTAGTACATCAATAACATAATCCAATCTTCCTTTAATGACTACTTCCCATAAGATTTCCCAACGAGTGCATTTAAGCGACCGTGCATGATCAATTTCTTCCTCGGGAATATCTTTCAAAACAGATAACAACGACGTTATAAAATAAAGACTCATGAAAATAACGAGTACCCATACCTGCATCGACCGTGCATCGGTTACCAGAATTGACAAATAAAATGTGATGCCCGTAAGCGGCAAATACCTGATCTTACTGATAAATTTAGCAATCGGCTTTAAAAATGGAATTGGCGATAAGTAAACAATAATCAATGAAAACAACAGTGATATTAAGGTGGCCTTTAAGCAAAGCCCTAACGAACTGACGATATGTACTACCAATCCTTGCTTATACAATGATACAAATCCTTCCCACACCTGGCCTGGTGTTGGGAATAAATGTTTGCTACCTGTACTCGCAATTATCCAGTAGCTCACTACCAAAATCAGCCAAATACCGGTGATAAAGAGTTTTTGGTTTTTCGCTATTTCCTCAAAGGGTGTTAACCATTTCTTTAGTTGGTTCATCAAAGATTCGTTTATTTCAATATTGTAATAACCACTCGCCTGTTTTGGGCTTTACCTGCGGGTGTAGAATTATCTGAGACCGGTTCATCCTGCCCTTTTCCTTCGAGTTTCTGAAAACGATTGGCAGGAATACCTTTCTGTATCAGATAATTTTTTATTGCTTCTGCTCTTGCATGTGATAGTGAATAATTTGATTCCGCCTGACCTGTATTATCTGTATGGCCAACCAATTCAAGTTTTGAATCTTCTGCCTGGATTAATAAATTGTAAATCTGCTCCAATACGTCTTTCGCTTCGGGTCGAACGGAGGCCCGACCAACATCAAAATTGATACGCCATTCCCCCGACGCAACAACTTTGGTCGCCTTTTTACTATAGTCAGCCACATCTGCCTTACCAGCATCAATATTTTGCACCTGTTGAAGAAAAGAAAGATTTACACCTTCTTCATAAGGAACTACACGTTTTACGTTCTGATTAAAACCGGCAGGGTTTAATTCCTTTAAATACCTCGAAACCTGGTCATAAACAGCTTTATAACGGTTTGTACCATCCGTAATTCCATAATATTGATTTGCATCGGACTGGTTAAAAACTCTTGATCCACCCATATTATAGGAAACACCATTTTTCTCACCTTTTTGACCCTTAAACATATTGTACCAATAATCTGCCGACTCCATATTAAATGTTTTCGCAACTGATTCAGCAGCTCTTTTTTTCCAGCTTTCAAATTGTTTCATTTGGTTAGAAGCGGTATAGGAAGATTTCAATATTCCCGTAACGGTTTCTTTATTTCTATTTGCCCATTGTTTTAACACCACAATAGTAGCGGCCATCTGGTTATTAAATTCTTTGGTTGAAACCACATCGGTAAACCCTGTTAGCGCATCAAAAACGGTTTTATCACCCGGCGTCCAGGTAGCACATCCATCTACTTTTTTGCTAATTGACTTACCCGTTAATTTACCATCTTTTACTTCTCTCAATGGTATCGTCCATCCTTCCTTTTGTGATTTAATCAATTCTTTAGCCGATTCTATGTAATCATCATTTGCCGAAGCAATGAAGTTTACAGCATCCGGATCATACGTTGAAGGATCCGGATTCACTTTTAACCCGTTTGCAAACGCATAATTCACCGTTGTAACCCAATCACCGTCACCTATAACCGCAGAAATGAGCGATCCCTTCATGGTTTGTGGATTCATTTTCCAACTTGGTGGTCCAATTAATTTATCTTCACCATAACTTAATCCAATGGAACCTATTGCCTGAATCTGATATTTACCAGCTCCGTATTTATCATCCAATGCTTGCTGAACCGAACTAACATAGAAGGGCACACCGTCTCCCATAATAATGATTCCGGCAACACCTTCCTTAGGATTATTAGTTCCTCTGTCAAATTCTTCTATAAACTTTAATTGTAGATTACGCAATTCATTAAACCAATCCTGGCGGATGATTTCAAGATTAATTCCATTCTTTTCCATAATGGATCCCTTTGTAGTTTTAGGTCCGCCATTCGCCACGATGATACCCGATTGTGCGTTCCAGGCATAGCCAGCCAATCTAACCAATGGTTTAGCCGAAACATCCGTGGAGGTCTCTGCAGAAGGCAAAGGCATTTCATCCGATGTTGATATATTATTAATGTCCTTATCAGCAACATCAATTTTTTCTAATTTTTTAGATTCATCAGTTCTTAAGCCTGGAGAAAGAAAATAAACGCCTGCACCAATTCCGCCTGCAATCAAAAGGGTGATCAGGGCCTTAGAAAAAAAAGTCAAACTCGACCATTTCATATTTTGCTAATTTATATAGTGTATAATCTTAATTAATTGAATATATCTCCAAAGCCTTTGCTATCTACTTTATCCTGCTGTGTTAATTTATAATTTGGGTTGATGTATTTATTTGAATCCGGAATTACATAGTTATCTGTTTTAATTTGATCGGCAAGTTTATCGAGCCTGGTGTACAGCTCGTCGCTATCCATTGAATACTGGCTGGTAAGCGAATCAAGATCAATAAGATTTTCTTTTGTAGTTGCTATATCCATTGAAATAGTATTGCTTACTACATCCAATGCATATTCGAGTTCCCAGCTTTTTGTAAACATCATGGCCGACTTTGCCTGTTCAGTTGCCTGTCGGGCTGCCTGTGCAAATGCATATTCTTTTTTAAGCATTCCAATACTCACGTCAAAGTCAGCAATTTTAATTTCCATAGCAGTATCTACCATATTCAGCTTTCGATCCAGTTTACCAATTACATGTGCACGGCTTCCGTATTTGCGTACTAAACCTGTGCTTTGATTAAGCATTTGACTCACCCGTTGCGCTTCGCTGAGCGTTTTCATTAACCCAGTTTGAATTTCAACATATTCATCAGAATCTTTAGCAGCAGCACCCAGCGTTTTATCCATTTCCTCCATTTTATTTTTAGACCCCTCGGCCTTCGATTGCAATACCACTACTTTTTCCTGGAATTCTTTAGCTTCTTTTTCTGCCTTGATAGATTCTTCTTCCATGTTTGACTTTATCGCTTTAATTTTTGCTTTTGCTTCTTTAAATCTCCCTCTGTTTTGAATCATCTTTTGTTTTTGTTCTTCCAATTCACCAAAAGGATCGTTTTTGATTAGGAGTTTATGAAAAAAACGGGCAAGCTTTTTAAACCCCTTTATAATCACAGGCAATAAAATAAAAAAGCCAATGACCATGACTCCCACAGCAATAGCACCCAATGTTTTTCCTATCCATGTAAAGACCACTGGTAAAATAAACTGGTATAAACCCCAGGCAACAGTGCCAAAAATTATGAGTCCAAGAATCGATGCGATTCCTTTTTCGCCTTTTCTCCATTTTTGCGGGTTAAAACTAATATCGCTTTTTTCAAAGTGCTTTAGTATGGGTAACTCCATTAATTTGTTTGCTTCCATTTCCATTTTTTAGGTATAAAAGGTTAATTAATTTTTTATGTTTTTTTGTATCCCTTCCTTTACTAATGTAAGTTTACTAACGCTTATCTGCCTTGCCTGATCATTTGCAAGCAGCTTTTGCCGAATTTCTCCTTCCTGCGATGAATAGGTATTATCAATACCAGAAAGGCTTAACCGTTTTTGATTGGTCTCAGATTCCATTGCCTGTAATTGATTTCGTAAGGCATTTATTTGTTGAGTACCTTTTTCAATTTCCTGCAGCAATTGATTTTTTTCCTGATTTTTTTGATTCTCAAAAGAATTTAATTTCGATTGGCCCTGACTTACGTATTGACTATGAACTTCATTAATCTTACTGATATAAAACTCTGCATCCTTCATAAGTTTTACCGGCGAAATGGTATTATCCATTGATTTAGCCATTTGAAAAGCCATGGTATAGGCTTGTTCACCAGCCTGAGGAATAGAGCTTATTGCTTTATAAAATTCATAGAAATCATATCCAGGCATATTAATTGAATCAACTCCTTTTTCATAAACTCCAATCACCTCGTTTAATACACTGGTGTCAATACCTGGAATTGAAGTTGTCGTATTAGAAACAGTTGTTGTTGCTCCGGTTGTATTATTTACAGGGAAACTAAAGGATGATGTTGATTCTACAGTTTTTGGTTCATCATTATCTTCTGTTTTGACAAAAAGACTTTTCCAATTTTTCATTTTACAGCGTATAGGTTCAGTTAATAACTAAAGATAACAATTTTACTAATTCAGGGAAGTTCTGTGGCCAGAGAAGGCTAAAGAAAGAAAAAAAGAGTAATAGTCTACATTCGAGTATATACGTTAATAAGGAAAAGTGAAGATAAATACTTTTAAGAAAAATTACCTGTTTTTCAAGAAATTTATTCGAACGGTAAGCCCGGCCACCTATTTAATCAGCCATACTCTCCTAAAATCTGTAAAGTTTATACACGGATGGATCCCTTTTGAATTACTATCGTTCCCCTTCTAAGTACCCATAAAAGGTTTATTAGTTGTATTTTTCAAGAAATGAAATTACTACAAGGAAAAAGAATAAGGGAGAACAGAAATACTTAATTTCAAAAAAAAATACAATGAGAAATAGATTTGCATTATTAGTATTGTTGTTATCCGTTTTATCAATTTCTACGCAGGCCCAAAAGAAATTGTTTAATGGAAAAAATTTAAAGGGGTGGACTATTAATGGAACCGAAAAATGGTATGTAGAAAATGGAGAATTGGTTTGTGAAAGCGGTCCTGATAAACAATACGGTTATCTCTCCACTAAAAAAGCGTACAAGAATTTTTTTCTTACCCTTCGGTTTAAACAGGAAGCAAATGGAAACAGCGGTGTTTTCTTCCGCTCGTCTATTGAAGGAGTAAAAATAAGTGGTTGGCAGGTGGAGGTAGCTCCACTTAATGATCATACTGGCGGAATATATGAATCGTATGGAAGAGGATGGTTGATTCAACCAATGCCGGCCGATGAGCAATTCATAAAACAGGGCGAGTGGAACGAATTAAAAATACAGGTTAAAGACGATGAGGTTACTACCTGGCTAAACGATCACCAAATGGTTTTTATTAAAGATGAGAAAATTGGTAAAGGAGAAGGATTTATTGCGCTACAAATCCATGATGGCGGAGGAATAAAAGTAAGATGGAAAAAAATTATCCTAAAGCAATTGTGATTACCCGTTATCAATTCTTCGGCAAACAAATACCCTTTTAAAATATTTTCGATAGCCCTTTGCAACCTCCTCTACTTGATGTACGTCATATAAGCACGTTACACAACACACCCTATTAATCTTAAACCGTACCTTCCCTTTTTGACTTTTACCTCTGCAACGGGGCTTCTAATGTTCTGTTAGGTCTCTGGCAAATGCCAGAGACTTTTTTTATTATCTAAAAAAGAAGTTTATAAAAGCAAGTTATAATATACTACCAGTTTTTTGAAATCCTCTTTATTCCTGAATTTTAGTTGATGCTCATTAATAAATAAACGGATCTTATCTGATTGGTCCGTTAATTTTTCAATGATTGCTGTTTTATCGGCTGGCAATTCGATCATCATCTTTTCCTTGAGTATATAAAAAGCGTTTTCATCTCTAATTCTTCGGTAAATTATTTTCGATACTAATTGAGCTTCTTCTGTGATCTGTTTATAATGCAGTAAGAGTAGTGTTACTTTTCCTTCTTCGATTATTTCATAAAAGGTTTCTTCATTTCCTTTTTCTGTTGTCGGAAAATTTCTTCTGAAAACCAGGGAGTCTTTCCCCGATTTTGGATAGATTACAAATTCCCGAACCTTACTTTGATTAGCAAAACTATTTCCGTCAAACTGAAGCATTAACTGATTGGTAATACAATCAAACTTGAGCTTAAATTGGGTAGCTACTCTCCCGCTGCTAAATCGAATGGCTCCCTTGTTCCAATCGGCAAATAAATATGGAGTACCCGATACATCGTTATAAGCAGGAGTATCTTGATTCGCATTAACCGGGTCCGTAGTTTGAGCCGATACCAAACCGAAACAGAGTACCAACACCACACCACACAGCTTTTTCATGCTCTAAT
>JBJXDV010000311.1:0-18796 GCA_046153465.1 Chitinophagaceae bacterium | reverse complement strand
GCGCGACGGTCCAGCGCAACCGGTCCCTCCAGGGCGCGACGGTCCAGCGCAACAGGTCCCTCCAGTGCGCGACGGTCCAGCGCAACAGGTCCCTCCAGTGCGCGACGGTCCAGCGCAACAGGTCCCTCCAGTGCGCGACGGTCCAGCGCATCGGTTCCGGGTGCGCGACACATCTCCGCAAGGTCACATGTGGGATGCGGGGGTTTTGGCCTGCGTCCGTTGTAACGTCCTTGGGGGCCCTCCCCATTACGTGGGCCTTTGACATCACCGGGGGTTTCGCCCCTGACATCTTCGAGGGCACCAGTAACTGCTTCCACTGAAAATGAATCCCCATCATCCAGGAGTGCAGCACTCTCCCCAAGCTCCATTCTAAGAAAATCGTAGTTGTCGAAAGACCCCGCTGCCACTGAAGATGGAACTACCTCACCCAGGAGCGCTGTTCTCTCACTCGAAACACCTTCGGGATCGCCCTTGTCTATTGTCTGCAATTGCACGTCGGCAGAAGACTTGGCGCTACCAAAATCAGGTATCCTATCAGACTCACAGAACACTTGAGCCAGCTGTACACTATCACAAGGTTTCAAATAAACCCGGGGTTGTCTTTCGATGGGTGCAAGAAGAACGAGCTGGTCCTCTGTCAGCCGCAGTTCGCCTTCATCACTTTATTAACCATGTCTTCAAACTCTTTCCGTACCACCTTTAGCAGGGTATCTACTTTTTCTGGACCGCAGGGCAATTGCAATACAAAACTATAACTGCTATAAGGTTCCTTAGACAATTGGGCAAAAGTACCTCCACCATATATGCCCTGTACTTTTTCTCTAAGTTCTTCAATAATAAGTATGTTCAAGATTTCGCTTAATACCTGTGCCTTCAAATCAAGATCCTGTGTGTATGGAACTACACCATTATAGAATGCAAGGATTAAACTTTTTTGTTCGGCACCTTTATTAATGGAAAGATTTTTTATCCCTTCAACAGGGCGCACTTTGGTATCTATATAATTAAATTTTTTACCGGTTGCAGGCAAGCTTGCAATATACTTTTCAATTAACGGAAGGATCTGTTCTTCCGTAAAACTTCCCGTAAATACAAAATGCATTCCACTGGCATCGCCAAAATGTTCTTTATAAATAGCTATCGAACGATCCAAATTTATTTTATCATAGTAAGAACTATTGGGAACGGCCACCGGTGCCATTGGATTGTTATTAAAAAGTGCTTTATACATGGTATCAATAAACACGGCCTGTGGATTGGCACTCAACATCGCAAACTGAGATTTGCTTCTCTGAATATATGATTTAAACAATACAGTGTCTTTGCGCGGGCTGGTCATATACAAATGTGTAAGCTGAAACATTGTTTCCAGGTCCTTTACGGTGGAGTTTCCGCCAATTCCATCGGTTACTTCCGTAAAGCTTGGTGTAACAGAAACGGTTTTTCCTGCGAGGGCTTTTTTCAGGTCAACAGGAGAAAAGTCACCAACTCCCATTCCGGTTGCCACGGGTATCGCATATTCTGCACTGTATTTATCAATTAATTTATAATTACTTTTCCCTCCATAACGCCCTGCATTCATAATAATTTGATCGTTCTTAAAATCAGTACGCTTTAGGGTAACCGTTACTCCATTGCTTAATTTCAATTCTGTAGTCCCAACAATAGCGTTCGTTGTTTTGCTTACTACTTTGCCAGCTTTGGGTTCTTTAGTCATTAAATTGGCAAGAATCACTTTTTCCTCATAGCGATTAATATTAGATTTTTCCTTGCCGTCAATAATAGCCAATAACGCTTTGTCATCTGGTAACACTTCATTGTCTTTTGGAGAGGGACCCATTACATATACAAATCTATTTTTTTCTTCTTTGAATTTATTACTAACCAAATTAACCTCCTCGATGGTTATCGTTGGCAATAACGATTTTACGTATTCGTATTCTTTTTCTACTCCCGGGCAGGGAGCATTTTCGAGAAAATGTTGAAGATATTCATCTACAAAATTTGAAGACTCCGTTTTCTCGCGGTCGTTATAGGCTCTTTCATAACCGGCAAGTATATTTTTACGCGATCTTTCCAATTCGCTGGCGGTATATCCATATCTTTTCACCCGCTCCACTTCTTCTATTAATGAACCGATTGCTTTGGTTAGATCACCATTACCAACACCTGCAGATGCAGAAAATCCTTCGTAACCGCGAGCGTAGGAACCAAAGCTTACGCCTGCTCCTAAAAAAGGCGGGTTTTCTTTTTGAGTCAATTCCTGCATACGTTGGTTCAGCAATGATGTAAATATTCTCTTGGTTAGTTGATCGCGGTAGTCACCAATTGTCAATACCTCAGTTGTTTTTTTAAAAGGATAGTTTACAGTTGCAGAATAACTGGTTGCTTCTTTATCGGTAGCAACAATCGCTTCACTTGTTGAATAGGGAACAACCGTGTACATTTCTCTTTTGCGTTCATTAGGCGGATTGGTTAAGGAAGAAAAGTGTTTACGTATCATTTCCTCTGCTTTTGCAGGTTCAATATCTCCAACAACAATAACAGCCATCAGATTTGGCCGATACCAATCTTTGTAAAACCTGCGTATTGCATCCGGAGCAAAATTTTTGATAACACTATCAAGCCCAATGGGCAAGCGGTTGGCGTACTTTGATCCTAAAAATAACTTGGGATATATTTTCTTAAACATCCGATCACCAGCCCCTTTGCCCAGGCGGCTTTCTTCCAAAATGATGGCTCTTTCACTTTCTATATCTTCTGTTAAGTACGTTACATTATGCGCCCAATCTTCTAACACCTGGAAACCTTTCTCAATATTTGCAGGCTTATCGGTTGGTATAGGAAGTATATATACGGTTTCATCGAACCCGGTATAAGCATTCAAATCATTTCCAAAACCTACTCCTATATCCTGTAAAAAAGAAATGATTTCATTTTTCTTGAAATTTTTGGTACCATTAAACGCCATATGTTCTGACATATGCGCAAGGCCCCGCTGGTCATCATCTTCATTAATAGATCCGGCATTTATTACCAGTCTTAATTCTACTTTTTGCGCTGGTTTTTTATTTTGCCTGATATAGAAGGTTAGCCCATTTTCAAGTTTTCCGATTTTTAGCTTCGCATCGATTGGAAGTTTGTCGGTAGGATTAAGCTGGCCTTTCGCAATCTCCGAACAAAAAAATCCAACGACAAAAAATAGGGCACTAACGCCTAAACGAACAGATTTTCTCATAAATAAATTTTATTCTGGCAAAATTACCAGAGATGGTCGATTTTAGATCTACCACTAATAAAAAACTAACCTTATTTAATGGTTATTTTAAGAATACCCAATTACAGCGACGAAAAGTAATATATCGGTAAGTGCTGTAATAATCCGTAATGCTTTAAACGATGAGCAGATAGTAATATAAAAAAAGGGAAGGCTAATTTTCCTATTGCCACTTTAATCGTTTTGTTAAACGATAATTAAAAGTTTCACTTTAATACTTCCAATATTACGTTACCGATACTTCCATTAGGCATTTGAATGTGAAGCATGGAGGCAATCGTTGGGGCAATATCAGTCATATATACTTCACGGTTTAGTTTTCCAGGCTTGATACCCCATCCCATCCAAAGTAATGGAATATGTGCATCGTAGGGATTAAAACTTCCATGTGTGGTACCTGTTTTTCCACCAAAAAAATAACCTGGTTTTAAAACGATTTGTATATCTCCTCCCCTTTTCGTGTTATACCCTTTTACAAACATTTCTTTAACTTCTTTGGGAAGATTTGCTTCACTGATTTCATGATTATCGAATGCAGTTAAAACTTCGGGTAGCTGGTTCAGGTAGTTAATAATAAAAGAAACAATTTTCTCTTTATCAATTTGGGCACTATCAATTAATAAATCATTTAAATAAAGTTGAGCATTGGCATAGGCATTTACGATGTTTTTGACTCCAAATTTCTGCTCTAATGAATTATTTAAAGCAACGGTACTGCTCACCATTGATCCCGCAGGTATTTTGTGTTCTTGCATAAAACCGGGAACATGGGCAACCGCATGATCGGCCGTTAAAAATACTGTATACTGCCCCTTGCCAACTTCTTTATCGAGGTAAGTAAGAAAATCACCAAGGTCCTTATCAAGCCTCAGATAATTATCTTCGATTTCAATTGAATTAGGACCGAACTGATGCCCTATATAGTCGGGTGAAGACAAGCTTATAGCGAGGAAATCGGTAATTGCATCTTTTCCCAATTCTTCAGCTTTTAATGCATCTTTAGAGAATTGAAGTGTAAAGGTGTTTCCAAATGGAGTATACCGAAGTATTCCATAATCTTTACCGATTTTGGATTTTAATTCATGCGGAAACACTGGTGAAGTTTCGTGAGAAAATTTTCCTTCATAAGTCCTATCGTCTTTATCACTTTGCACATAGGTTTGTATAGGATACAAAGTATTCCAGTTATGCTGATAGAAAGTATCGGGCCATTTTTTATTATTGAAACTATTTACCCACGATGGTAGTTGTTCCATATAATAGGTACTGGATATCCAATTACCTGTAGATCCATCATACCAGTAAGCCGCATTTGCCGAATGGCCCGCTGGTAAAATTCCACCACGATCTTTTATTGCAATACCGATCACCTTTGATCGAAAATTAGTAGCCAGCCTTAATTCATCACAAATGGTAGTTGTCCATAAATTAACCGGCGACATAGGCTCTCCTTTATCTGCACCTACAATCTTTACCGTTTTATCTTCTACACAATAAACCTCTCTTTTAAGTTTTTTATCATACCAATCATTACCCATTATGCCATTAATAGCAGGTACAGATCCTGTATATACGCAACTATGACCGGCAGCAGTAACCGTTTGAGCATAGGGAATCATTGTATTTTCACAATTCATTCCTTCGTTAATCAATCGTTTAAATCCATTATTTCCGTAACGATCATAAAAACGATATAAAAAATCCCATCTCATCTGATCAATCATAATACCAACTACTAATTTTGGTCTTGGTACAATTGTACTATTTTTTGTTTGAGCAAAGGCACCAATAGTGGCGATTACCAAAACAAATAAGCCAGCAAATTTTCGCATAGAAAGCAGTTTTGGCAAAGATAGTCAGATGCTATTTTTTGAAGTTGATTATTTAGATTCTTCTTGATCAACACAACTTCAATTAACAAAATGATAATTCAGAGGTTAATAATTATAAGAAGGCAGTACCGGCAACGCTTGTGAAATGAACTCAAATCTGTACCTTCGTCTCATTTATAACCCACCTATTTCCGATTGGCAATAGACTAAAAAGTTGAACGTATGGCAGATCTTTTTGAACGTTTACTTAAGAATTATGGTCCGCTTGGGCAACACCGTGAAAGAGCTCATGGATATTTTGCATTTCCAAAACTTGAAGGAGAAATTGGCAATCATATGAAATTTCGAGGAAAGGACATGATTGTATGGAGTTTGAATAATTATCTCGGGTTAGCAAATCATCCCGAGGTAAGAAAAGCAGATTCCGATGCGGCTTCGAAGTTTGGATTGGCCCTTCCAATGGGTGCACGTATGATGAGTGGAAATAGTAATTATCATGAACAACTTGAAAGTGAATTGGCTTCGTTTGAACAAAAGGAAGATGCCATTCTCTTAAATTTTGGTTACCAGGGCATGGTTAGTTTAATAGATCTTTTATGCAGCCGGCATGATATAATAGTTTATGACGCCGAAAGCCATGCATGCATTATTGATGGTTTAAGACTTCATCCTGGTCATCGATATGTTTTTAAACATAATGACGTTGCCGATTGTGAAAAGCAATTACAACGTGCTACCACTTTAATAGATAAGCAAAAGGCAGGAGGCATATTGCTCATAACAGAAGGTGTTTTTGGAATGGCTGGTGACCAGGGAAAGCTGGTGGATATTGTAGCCTTGAAAGAAAACTATGAATTTCGTTTATTGGTAGACGATGCACATGGGTTTGGCACAATGGGAAAAACCGGTGCGGGAGCAGGTGAGGAGCAAGGAGTTCAGGATAAAATTGATTTATACTTTTCTACATTTGCAAAATCAATGGCTTCAATTGGAGCATTTATAGCAGGCGACAAAAACATTATTGATTATATCCGGTATAATATGCGTTCTCAAATTTTTGCAAAAAGCCTGCCGATGTCGTTGGTGCTTGGAAACTTGAAGCGCTTGGAATTATTACGCACGCAGCCAGCGCTTAAATCTAAACTTTGGGAGAATGCACGGAAGCTTCAAAATGGTTTAAAAGAAAAAGGATTTGATATCGGTAAAACAGATTCGGTTGTTACCCCGGTTTATATGATTGGCGGGGTAGAAGAAGCCACTGCCATGGTAATGGATTTAAGAGAGAATTATGCCATTTTTTGCTCCATCGTAATATACCCGGTTATCCCCAAGGGTCATATTATCTACCGGTTAATTCCTACTGCGGCCCATACTGATGAAGATATTCGATTAACGCTAAAGGCATTTGAGGAAACAAAGAAGAAACTTGATGCCGGCGATTATAAAGTGGCTGCTATTCCTCATATGGCAGAAGCCTAAATGAATGATTTTCAATAAACATAATGCCTGGGGGGCAAACCCCGGGCATTTTTTATTCGTATATGTCTATGTAGTTTTAAACTCTAACACATAATAATTGTCAAATTATTGAGTTTACATCATAAGTAAGGAATTTTTAGTATATCAAAATACCCTGATGAAAAACCAGCACATGTTAATCGCCCTTAAACCCAGATATGAAAGTTTTTATTTTCCTGATCCTGATTATTGGCCCAGGTTGGCTAATGCAGGCTAAGGCTCAGAAAAAAAAGAAGACCGATAGTACTGATGTAACTATTCGTTTCAATAATTCAGTGAATAATCATTCACCTGTTGACTCTGTTTTGGTTATATTCGACAGATACAATCTCACCGAAGCCGGAGCTATCAAACAAGTATTTTACCCCGTTAACAATAAAGTTGTAATTAAAGGTGTTCCCGAGGGAAAATTCTTTATCAATGTTATTTGTCTTGGAATTTACAAGGATAATTTTTCTGAAATTAGTTACGTGTATGAAAAAAGAAAGAATAAGAATACTTTCTCCTTCCGGCTTCAACCCGGCGAAGTTTATACAGATACGTCCGTTTATATACCAAAGGAAACAATAGATCCCGCAAAACTTTCGGTTCTCAGACACAAAGTCCAACGATAATTCTTTGTTTATTACAATTCTTTTCCTGCAACTGATGGGTCCAAAAAAGTAGCCCTGCCTAATAAAAGACAGGGCCGCACTAATCAAATACCATTAACCATTAAACCTTATCCTATGAAAATTCAAATATATGATGTTAAGCTTGTAATAAGAGTTGCATGGTAAGAAGTATTTTAAATTTTAATAGATTTAATTGATTAAAATCAATGCAAAAATAATATTGTTATCTACAAAAGAACCTGCAAACGTTTGCAGTCATCACTGGTGCATAACAATCAAGATGCACAAAATAAATTCGATTAATTTATATAAAAACTGTGTATAAAAAAATACAGTTTGGGAAGCTGTTGAAGGAATTATTAAAATGAAAAAAGCACCTTGATATTAGAAGTTCTTCATTAAAAAATATTCTTACCAACTACCTTTAAAATTACTTTGGTATTGTTGAAAAGGAATTTTTCCATAATGTCCTTCTCCGAAATATTTAAGGATCATTTCAAAATCTTTGGGTTCCAAATAACCTGGGATTGCCTGCGGCGGGCTACCATCAGCAGGGATAATAACAGTGGTGGGATACGACAATTGGCTTCTTGTTAAATAAAGTGCAAAATCATTTGTGCGATACTGTGGGTTAAAATTGTAGGACTTTCCATTCCAAACAATAGCTTGTTTTGTTTCTGCATCAATTTTAACCGGATAAAAATTTTGTGCAAGGTACTCGCTTACATTTTTGTTTGAATACGTTTTCTTATCCATTACTTTACACCAGCCGCACCATTCTGTGTACAAATCAATCAACACTGGCCGCTTTTTTTGTTGCAGGCTGTCGGATACTTCCTGTAACGTTAGCCATTTTGTTTTTTCCATTAATTCAACTGGCTTTTGCGCACAGGAAAAAACGGTTATCCATCCAAACAAAAAGACAAGTTTCACTGTTTGCATACGTAATTTCGTTTACTAAATAAAATAACTCAAAAACCATGCATAAAATTGTGTTGGCCATTACAGGTGCCAGCGGATCTGTTTACAGCAATCAGCTTATAAAAAAATTATTACTAATCAAGGACCAATGGCAGGAGTTGGCAGTTGTAATGACAGATAATGCCCGGATTGTCTGGAAAACAGAATTGAATAATGAGGATTTCAGCTCTTATCCGGTTACTTACTATGATACTAAAGACTTTAATGCGCCATTTGCTTCTGGCTCTGGCCAATTTAATACTATGATTATTGCCCCTTGTTCAATGGGTACGTTAGGGAGAATAGCTACTGGCGTATCAAACGATTTAATTACACGGGCTGCCGATGTAGTACTAAAAGAAAGAAGGAAATTGATATGTGTTATTCGTGATACACCTTACAGCCTGATTCATATTAAAAACATGGAAGCCGTTACACTTGCGGGAGGTATCATTTGCCCAGCCACTCCTTCCTTCTATAGCAACCCGGTTACCATTGAAGAAGTAGCGAATACAGTTGTTGACAGAGTATTAGATTTAGCGGGATTATCAATTAACTCGTTTAGATGGGGCAGTTAAAAAAAAATTATCGCAGGTCTATCTCTTCTACGCCGGGATATTTCTTTTTATCAAATAAAAAAGTACTTTCTGTTACTGTTGCATTTCCATTGAGTGAATTTGCGGTCCAGCTATACTGATTGCCACCTTTCTCCAATATTTTTGTATTGATGATAGTTTGACTTTTTTTATCAACTAATAAATATACCTTATGAAAATTCTTCGATTTATCGGCAGGTGTTAATTCAATTTCCTGAACCAATTTTGTTCCTTCTTTCCTTTCACCATTTAGCTTATATAAAAAATCCTTATCATAAAAATTAGTAAAGAGTTTTTGAGGGGTTAGTGCGTTACCGGAAAGATCCAACTGCGTAATAGTTACTTCATTCGATGATTTATCATAGGTCCATACATTTTTTCCATCGCAAAATATTTCCTGCCCGGTAATGCTTACACGATATTTTGATCCCTTCATATAAACTGTGCCTTTTTTTGTTCCCTGTATTTTACCTTTTATATCCTCGACTTTTAATGTAAATGCTATTTGTACCGCTTTAAAATTTTTAAATTTTTTACTAACCGCATCCAGTATCACTTTAGCAGCAGGATCATTCGTTCCCAAACTATTATTTTGGGCATTCGACCAACCAGCCAGAAACAAGAGTACTACTGCGAGTGTAAATTTTTTCATACTTCTTTTTGTTTAGAATAATCCTGCAAATATATCCGTTACTATTAATATGAAAGACTGGAATTTTACCCCGATGGTTTAATCCGATAGGCTATCTTAACAAATAACTAACCCAGGTTGCCAATTAATTGTTCGAGATCATACTCTGTTTTTATAAGTACATCTCTTACTTTACTCCCCTGGTTAGGTCCAACTACTCCTGTGGCTTCTAACTGATCCATTAATCGGCCAGCCCGGTTATAGCCCAATTTCATTCTCCGTTGCAATAAAGAAGTTGACCCAACCTGGTTTTGTACAATCAGCCTCGCTGCATCTTCAAACAATGGGTCGCGATCACCAAGATCAAAATCTTTGCCCTCCAATTCTTTTTCATCAATATACTCCGGCAACATAAAAGCCTGCGGATAGCCGCGCTGATCGCCTATAAACTCACAAATACTTTCTACTTCCGGAGTATCTACAAATACGCATTGAAGCCGCGATATCTCTCCATTATAAGAAATAAGCATATCGCCTTTTCCAATCAATTGTTCGGCGCCGCCGGTATCAAGAATTGTTCGGGAATCGATTTTGGAAGAAACTTTAAAAGCAATACGAGCAGGAAAGTTAGCCTTAATAGTACCCGTGATAATATTTACGGATGGACGTTGGGTAGCAATGATGAGGTGAATACCAACAGCCCGGGCAAGCTGGGCCAATCGAGCAATCGGCATTTCAATTTCTTTTCCGGCAGTCATAATTAAATCAGCAAATTCATCAATTACCAATACAATAAACGGGAGGTATTGATGACCTTTCAATGGACTCAATCTCCGTTTTACAAATTTCTCATTATACTCACGAATATTTCTTGCGCCTGCCTCTTTCAATAAATCATACCGGTTATCCATTTCAATACAAAGCGCATTCAATGTATGAATAACCTTTTTTGTGTCGGTAATTATTGCTTCTTCTTCCCCTGGTAGTTTAGCCAGAAAATGCTTTTCGATGGTACGATATAAACTCAGTTCAACCTTTTTAGGATCGACTAATACAAACTTTAGTTGTGATGGATGTTTTTTATACAAAAGAGAAACCAATATTGCATTTACTCCAACTGATTTTCCCTGGCCCGTTGCACCTGCCATTAACAAGTGAGGCATAGTAGCAAGATCTACTATGAAATTTTCATTATCGATTTTCTTTCCAATCGCAATTGGCAAACTGTAGTTATTGAATTGAAATTTTTCAGATGCAAGGACCGTTTTCATACTCACGATCGTCTTCTTCACATTGGGTACTTCAATACCAACGGTTCCTTTGCCGGGAATGGGAGCAATGATGCGGATTCCCAATGCTGCCAGACTTAATGCTATATCATCTTCCAGGTTTTTTATTCTTGAAATACGAACACCAGGTGCAGGCACGATTTCATAAAGGGTTACCGTAGGACCAACTGTTGCACTGATTTTTTGTATGGATATATCATAGTTTTTAAGGGTGTTGATGATTTGGTTTTTATTCGATTCCAATTCGGCAGGATCCTGGATAATTCTTTCGCTCCCATGAACTTCCAGCAAATCAAGAGAAGGGTATTTATAATCACGCAGGTCGAGCGTAGGTTCATATGGTTCTGCTACTATCTCTTTACTTATGAAAATATCTGCAGCTTCCTCTTCAACAGGTTCGTCTATTGGTATCAGTTTAATTTCTAACTCAAGATTTGGCAGATCCTTTTTATTATTCGGTTTTTCCATTGCCCTGGCACCAGATTCCTGATTTGTTGATAAATCTTCGGACGCTTGTTTCGATAATGCCTTTTTAATATCCGTTGCTATCGGAACAGCAGGTTCTGGAACAGACGGAATTACTACAAGCGGGGTATCTGCTTTTTCAATTACTTTTAAATCAGTGGTTGGATTGCGCTGAACATTCTCAGTAGGCGGTATCACTACAATTCCCTTACCGCTTTTAAGCTTATTGGGAGTTTTTAGTTCTTCAATTGTATTCTCTCCGCTTTCGGAGGCCATTGCATTTATTCCTCCCGCATCTTCTAAAGCATTTTCAGAAACCGTTGCCGCTGGTGTTTGTAATTTTTTTATGGAAGGAACTTTAAATACAGGATTGAACCGCCAAATAAAATAAGCAAGACCCATTACCAATAAAACAGCGGCAGTACCTATTGAGCCCATCATTTTTATAAGCCAGTTACTTATCATATCACCCACCGCTCCTCCCCAGGGAAAGCCATTGCGAGCCATCACAAAGGAAAATACTATACTAAAAAAAATAAGACCAAGTAATACATAACGAACATTGCGCCAAACCGAAAATAATTTTCTGCTAAAAAGCCAGTTTGCACCCATTACGAAAAAAAGGGTTGACAAAAAAAAGGAGGCAATGCCAAAACCGTTATAAAAAAATTGATGAGAGATATAAGCGCCGATATTTCCAAGAAGATTCGCTGTTTTTGTTTTACCAGATGGCAGCAGTATTGAAGCCCCCTGGTTAAGAATCTTATCCTGATCTTCTTTCCAGGTAAAAACATACGAAGAAAAAGAAACAAATAAGAATGCAGCAACAAGCAGCAAAACAGTTCCAGCAATTTTATGAGTACGTTCGTCTTTTACCAAATCCTTAACCGTTACCTGTTCTTCTTTTTCAGGTTTTAATTGATCAGGTGAGGGTTTCGAAGATCGTTTACCGGACTTTAATCGATTGGCCATGTACACAAAGATAAGCAGTTGACAAAAACCACGCGATAAGAAATGCATAAATAAAAGAGAACGCCAGATCATGCTGTGGCGCAAAAAATGTATTTTACAACACAAACACTTGCTTTTAATACCAATTACCAGTTGCTATGGGGAGCAATCCTGATTATATACGCTTAGAAAGAAAACATTTTTGGTCGGTGGTTTTAATGTTTTCCTTCCTTATTCTGCCATTTCCAGGTAATGCACAATTACCAGATACAGGTTGGATTGATGTTTCTGCTATCCGTTTTAAGAAAAATATCAAAGATGAATGTGCCATTGGGCTAACCTCAAAAAAGCCAATTTCTTTACAAACCCTAAAAGAACTTTCTTATCAATATACCCTTTCCAGGAATTTTCATCGTTCAATACCGCTCGAGGTAATAGAGAATACATTGGTAGTACGATTAAAGTTGGTTAATAATAGTGATACAACAATAGCACTCTATTTTACACCTGGCTACTATGTACGTAATTTGGCATTGTATGCATCGTCCAATGATTCTTTAGAAAATAGCATGCAATTAATTTCAGATATCCTCGATAAAAATCCAACGTATTCAGGGTCTAAATTAGTTCGCCTGGCCCCTGGGGAAAAAAAGATTTACTATGCTTCTTTCAATTTTATTCGTACGAATGCTAATATTTTTAATCCTACGCTTATAGAAATAGATTATTTATCCTCCTGGTTAAAAGATTTAAAGTACCGGGATCCCGTTATTGATATCAGCACCTATATTATTTCTGGTATCTTATTTCTAATGATATTTTATTCACTGGCTGTATATATACAAAACCGAAATCTTGAATTTTTATATTATGCCATTTATGCCTTGTGTTCCACTTTACTTTTTTTCTTTAAATCTTATTCGTTAACAGAAAGTAAAGAATGGAATTTTTTTTATGAAGAGTATCTTGATTTTATAATTCTTGGGCTGGGCGTTTATTTCTACCTGATTTTTGTTCGTCGGTTTATAAATACCCGTGACAACCATCCGCCACTGGATAAATTTTTACGAATTGCTAATTGGATACTTGTTGCCCTGCTACTTATTTTCTCTTTGATATTTTTCTTTAGCAACAAGTATGTACTGCTCTTTACATTAGAAAATTTGGTGATCAAGATTTTTATGTTCTTGATTGGCGGAGTGTTTATCTATTATAGTTTTATTAGAAAGGATAAGCTGCTCAACTACCTGGCCGCTGGTAATTTTGCATTGCTGTTTTTTTCGATCTTTTCGCTGCTTCGGTTATTTGGAATAAGACTTTCTTCAGATAATTCATCGGTTTTAAATAAGGGGCTTTTATTCTATGAAGTAGGAGTTGTACTTGAACTTATTTTTTTCTTATCAGGTCTGGCTTATAAAAATCGTAGAGATCTTACCGAAAGAGTTCGGGAACGGGAACGTTTCAAGTTAGAAAATGAACGTAAAGAATTTGAAAAACAAATAGCCATTGTTACTACGCGCCAGGAGGAGCGCGATCGAATCTCGGCCGATATGCATGATGAATTGGGATCGGGAATGACTGCCATACGATTGATGAGCGAAATTGTAAAAACAAAAATGAAAGATCAGGCATTTCCTGAATTAGAAAAAATTTCAAATTCCGCCAATGATTTACTTGGCAAAATGAATAGTATTATTTGGACCATGAAGAGTTCAAATGATTCGCTGGAAAGCCTCGTTGCCTATATTCGGGCGAACGCATTAGAATATTTTGACAGCACCCCTATTGCTTGCCACGTAATGGTTCCTGATATCATACCCGCTGTAGAAATGAATGGCGAAAAAAGAAGAAATATTTTCCTGAGTGTAAAGGAATCATTAAACAATATCATGAAACACTCGCATGCCACGGATGTTTCAATAAGCATTACCACCAGTAATAAAAAATTAATTATAATGGTCTCGGATAATGGAGTCGGAATAGATATTGAAAAACTTCGACGTTTTGGAAATGGCCTGAGCAATATGAAACGCAGGATGGAAAATATTGGCGGCGATTTTAAAGTAGAGAATAAAAATGGAAGCATTATAACATTTACAAGTTCGTTTAGTTGAGAGAGGAGGCAAAGAGTTAAAAGAGAAAGGAGATAAAAGAGAAAGGAGTTAAAGAGTAGAAAGTTTAAAGGCAAAAAATAAAAGGCAAAGAGTCAAAAGAGAAAAGAGATAAAAGAGAAAGGAGATGAAGAGCAGAAATCAAGGTAAACCGGAAAACTTGAAATTTAGCGGTTTTGAATTAAAGGAAATTTCTGTAACCGATAAAAAATCTTCTTGAAATTGCAGACAGCGGTTCACTTGCCCCGAACTTCAGTTCGGGAAGAATTGAATCAACCTTTTTTTGATTGTACTCCAACTAATAAAAATATCCATCCAACAATAAAAAAAATTCCTCCAAATGGAGTAATTATTCCAATCCCATTTATTCCTACTTCATGCGTTGCTTTAAAAATAGTTAGCAAATACAATGAGCCACAAAATAATAAGATACCAATTAAAAATGAGTAGCCAGCGTACCGAATCCATTTGCCGGGAAACCGTTCGTACAAAATGGCTGCTATAAATAATGCAACAACATGATAAAACTGGTATCGAACACCGGTTTCGAACGTAGAAATCGTGTCGGCTCCAACAAATTGCTTAAGTGTATGCGCGCCAAATGCACCCAGTGCAACAGCAAGGCCACCCAACACAGAGGCCCAAACTAAAAAAGTTTTATACATGAAGTATCTGTTGTAATAGTGAATCTATAGTAATAGTAGCTTCTTCAATATGTACATCTGCCTGTTCGTAATAAAGTCGACGGTCGTTCATCTTTTTTAAAATAAATGAACGCAGGTCATCATCGCTAATATTTTTTATCAGGGGACGGCTCTTTTTTTCTTTTTTCAATCTCTCAGTCAACACTTCGATAGAGGTATTGAGCCAAACCGTTGTACCTTCTTTTTTCATCAGGTCGATATTCTTAAAAAAACAGGGCGTGCCACCTCCGCAGGAAAGTACCAATGCCGGATGTTCTTTAATAATATCTGCAAGTATATCTTTTTCGAGGAGCCTGAAATACTCCTCCCCTTTCTCTGAAAAAATTTGCCCGATCGCTTTACCTTCTGTTTCTGTAATGATAGCATCCAAATCATAAAAGGGCAACCGTAGCTGCTGTGCCAGCAAACTACCCCAGTAGGTTTTACCACTGCCCATAAATCCTATTAAGAAAATTCGCATATTCGTAAATAATGAATGGTCAATAGTGAATTGTCAATAGTGAATAGCAGCTCTGTTATTAAAAAAGAAAAGAAAGTTCAATTTCGTATTCACGGTTCACTATTGACCCCTCACTATTCATTTAAACGCATTCAGTCCTGTTACGTCCATACCGGTTATCAATAAGTGAATATCGTGTGTTCCCTCATAGGTAATAACGCTTTCCAGGTTCATCATATGTCGCATAATACTGTATTCGCTGGTAATGCCCATTCCACCCAGCATTTGCCTTGCATCGCGTGTAATTTGAGCAGCAACTTCACATCCATTGCGTTTTGCCATACTAACTTGCTGCGGGGTAGCTTTGTGTTCGTTCATTAAACTACCCAGCCGCCAATTTAATAACTGAGCCTTAGTAATTTCAGTGATCATTTCCGCTAATTTCTTTTGCTGCAACTGAAATCCACCGATCGGTCGATCAAATTGAATTCGTTCTTTTGAATATCGTAGAGCCGTATCATAACAATCCATTGCTGCCCCAATTGTTCCCCATGCAATTCCATAACGCGCTTTAGTTAAGCATCCCAATGGTCCTTTCAACCCTTTTATATTCGGTAAAATATTTTCTTTGGGAACTTTTACATTATCAAAAACAAGTTCTCCGGTTGCACTGGCACGTAAGCTCCATTTACCATGCGTGGTGGGTGTTGAGACCCCTTTCATGCCTCTTTCTACCACCAATCCACGAATATCACCTGCTTCATCTTTTGCCCATACAACGGCAATTTGAGAAAAAGGCGCATTGCTAATCCACATTTTAGCACCATTCAATACTACATGATCACCGGCGTCTTTAATAGTTGTGAGCATTCCACTTGGATTACTCCCATGATCGGGTTCTGTTAATCCAAAACAACCTAACCATTCCCCGCTTGCTAACTTAGGTAAGAATTTCATTCGCTGCTCTTCGCTTCCGTATTCATAAATCGGAAACATCACCAGGGATCCCTGAACAGAAGCAGTTGAACGAACTCCGCTATCACCCCGCTCCAGTTCCTGCATCATTAATCCATAACTTATATAATCTAACCCACCACCGCCATACTGTTCAGGAATAGTTGGACCAAAACATCCCAACTCCCCCATCTGCTTTACAATTTGCTGCGGAAATTCGGCGCGTTGGGCATAGTCTTCAATAATCGGAGAAATTTCTTTTTTCACATAGTTTCTTACCGTTTCCCGGATTAGCTTTTGCTCTTCCGTTAACAATTCATCGATATCAAAATAATCCGGTGATTGGAAAAGATCCTGAGCCATAAACAATCTGCTGTTTTGTGAAAAGCAAAGGTAAGAAGAAGAGTTCAGAGTCTTTAGTCAACAGCAAAGAGTTCATATAAATACTTACTTTTCGAAGATGTAATCTCCTTTACGTAGAGGATTTACCGGCATTGTGTAAGCAACCTGTCAACAAAATTGTAATTGATGCAGTTTAATTTTATTCCGTACACTTTAAAAAGTTTGCCGATGCAACATTCCTTTTTCTGGGTTGTCTCTATAGTAACTTTATTAAAATATTCTAATTGGATCTGACTGTAAACATAGTTCGAGACGAGCTATTAGAACAATGTAAGCAAGGGCATAAACCAAGTTACCAATTGCTTTACCAGCGATATTCAAAAGCGATGTACAATACAAGTTTACGTATTGTAAACAATCGTACCGATGCGGAAGATGTACTTCAGGAGGCCTTTTTGGATGCTTTTCGATCTTTGAACGATTTCAATTATCATTCAACTTTTGGAGCCTGGTTAAAGAAAATTGTGATAAATAAATCAATAACGGTTTTACGAAAACGAAAAGGGTTTTTGCTGTCGCTTGACGAATCCACTGCTGCTGCAATACCTGCGGAAGAATCGATCGATGAAAAAGAAATCTCCTTTAAAGTATCAGCAGTAAAGAAGGCGATTGAAAAATTACCTGATGGCTATCGTACCGTGCTGAGTTTGTATTTACTCGAGGGGTATGATCAGGAGGAAATATCAGAGATTATTGGAATTACACATAATACTGTACGAAGTCAATATATGCGAGCAAAACAAAAATTATTGCATTTATTAAAAGAAGAAGGTTTCTATGAGCAAAAAAATTGGTGATTTTATTCGCAAACACCGAAGTGAATTTGATACCGACGAACCATCGGTCGCACTATGGAGTAAAATAGCAGAACAACTTAACGGCACAAACAAGGGCCGTGTACTATTTTCTTCTTGGTTTCGCTGGGGTATTGCTGCTGCCGTTTTGATAATTGTAGGAGGCGCTATTTTTTATTGGAAAAAATCCATATCGGTTATTCCGGCAGAATTAATGAAAATAGAAAATGAATCTTCAACAATAAAAGATACCGCTTTATTGAATGAAATCAACCCGGCTTATGCCAAAGAACTATATCATTTTGCGCAATTGATTGAATTGAAACAACAAGAGCTAAAAGATATTGAAAAAGAAAATCCTGTACTCTATTCGAAATTTATTACCGATATAAATGGGTTGGATAGTACGTACATGGCGTTAAAACAAGCGCTCCCATCCAACCCAAACAGGGAACAATTAATGCAGGCGATGATTCGTAACCTGCAAGTGCAAATGGAACTGTTGACAGAGCAATTGTCGATAATTCAAAAAATAAAGCAGTCAAAAAATAATAAGTCATCTATTTAATTTCATTCAATCGACATCTATACACGAACAATGCCCATCAAATTGCCAGGATAATCAACATTTAAAAATTATAAAGATGAAAAAAAATATAAAATTCTTTTTGATACTTTTTGTACAAGTTGTTTCAATTTTTTCTGTTGCATCAGCCAGGGAAGAAGATCCTAAAATAGAAAAGAAAAAAGAATACAGTAAGTCTTATGAAGTATCCCCGGCCGATAAAGTAAAATTTGATAACCGATTTGGTGACCTAAAAATATTTATATGGGATAAAAATGAAGTGAAAGTAGATATCACGATGATTGGCAAGGCCAATACGGAAGAAGTGGCCCAGCAGGTGTTGGATCGAATCAAAATTGTTGATGAGAAAACCAGCAATGGTATTTATTTTAAAACAACGATTGATGATGAGAAAAATTGGCCGAAAGGCAATAAGTATAATAACACAGAATTTTCAATAGGCTATATTATCTATATGCCTTCCCGCAATACGTTAACGGTAGAGAATGAATTCGGGCAAACTTTTATTCCAGATTATAGTGGAGAGATAACAATCAATCAGAAGTTTGGAACACTTACGGCTGGTAAATTGGGAAACGTAAAAAAATTAGTACTCGAGTTTAGCAATGGCTCAATTATTGAAAGTGTTAAGGGAGGGGAGCTTTCTATTAAATTCTCGCGGGCCGTAGAGATC
>JBJXDV010000310.1:0-8007 GCA_046153465.1 Chitinophagaceae bacterium | reverse complement strand
TTTCCTGTTTTCCTCGGTTTTTCATTTTTTGGCACAAAATCCTCTGAAAGCCATGCTGGGCTTGCGTTGATTTTTGATTTTGGGTGACCCAGCCTTACATTTGGGATATGTTCGTCAGAAAGAAGATTAATAAAAGTGGGATGATCAGTGTTCAGATAATAGAAAAAATTTCTGGTAACTCCACTCTGGTAAAAACTATCGGCAGTTCTGCCAACCCGCTAGAAATAACGTCATTAGTTATAAAAGGCAAACAGTTCATCGATACTTTAAAAAGGCAAAGTAGTTTTTATTTTGACAAGAACGATGAAGAGCAATTGGTAGATTTATTCTTTAATGGAATAAAGGGATTAAGTTTAGTAGGGCCAGAACTATTACTAGGCAAATTATTTGATGAGATTGGCTTTAATGCGATTAAGGATGAGCTATTGCGCCACCTGGTTTTAACCCGGCTATGTTATCCTGTAAGTAAATTAAAAACAACAGATTATTTATTTAAGTACAAAGGCCTTTCTATAGATGTAGAAAGTATTTACCGTTATTTGGATAAGCTGAACAATAAGCAGAAAGAGCAAATACAAAACATAAGTTACACTCATACGCTGCAGGTATTGAATAATGAAATGAGCATCGTATTTTATGATGTAACCACGTTGTATTTTGAAACAGATCAGGAAGATGATTTACGTAAAACAGGATTTAGCAAAGACGGCAAGCATCAGCAACCACAAATTGTATTAGGGCTGCTGGTGAGCGCAGGAGGCTACCCCCTGGCCTATGAAATGTTTGAGGGCAAAAAGTTTGAAGGGCATACCATGCTGCCGGTTATAGAAGCCTTTAAATCCAAATATCAATTAAATAATCTGATAGTAATTGCAGATGCAGGGTTAATGTCAAACGACAACATAGCAGAACTGCAAAGCAAAAATTATCAATACATTATTGGAGCAAGAATAAAGAATGAAACAAAGCTTATACAACAACAACTTCTATCCCTGCATTTAAAAAATGGCGAGAGTGCAGCCATTGTTAAAGATGAAAACAGCAAAATTATTATCAGCTACTCCGATGCCCGGGCAAAAAAAGATGCGGCTAACAGAAAACGGGGAGTAGAAAAACTAGAGAAAAAAATAACCAGGGGCAAACTTACCAAGCAGCATATTAACAACCGGGGTTACAATAAATATTTAAAACTGGAAGGAGAAGTAAAAATCAGTATTGATAAAGAAAAATATAAAGCAGATGCAAAATGGGATGGCCTGAAAGGTTATTGCACCAACACGGCATTAACCAAAGATCAAATTATAGAACATTACAACCATCTTTGGCAAATTGAAAAAGCATTTAGAATATCCAAAACTGATTTAAAAATCCGGCCAATTTATCACCGGCTTAAAAGAAGAATTGAAGCACATATTTGTATTGCATTCTGTGCTTACAAAATTTATAAAGAGATGGAAAGGCAGCTGAAAATAAAAAAAGCCGTAATAAGCCCCGAAAAAGCAATAGATATTGCCAAAACAATCTACCGCATTACCATACAAACAAACCTATCAAACACAATGCACTCCAGGCTTTATATAGATAAAGATGAACAACGATACCTAATAGAACTATTTAATCTTTGAGCGTGGGTGACCCAGTGAGGAAAACAGGAAAAAGGGGAAGGCTTCATTTTATAAACAAGTAGTAAAAAAAATATTTACGTATGGTGAAATACAATACGATTTTACGAGTGACCTAAAGCGTATAAAAGGAAAATTTTTAACTATAAGTATAATGAATGGTATGCGTGCAGGTGGAGGTTTTTATATTGCTCCTATGGCTAGTATTCAAGATGGTTTATTTGAAGTAACGTTTATTAAGCCATTGAGTATATTGAAAAGATTATTTTTTTTACCGATTATCGAAAAAGGCAAACATAAAGGAGCAAATTTTATTGAATATTTTCAATCTTCAAAACTCAAAATCACCAGTGATCAACCAATGGATATTCAGCTTGATGGAGAATATAATACTTCAAAACAAATGAATATAGAATTATTGCCAGGGAAGTTTTTATTTAAGTTTTAAAACCTATAAATCAGCATTCATTTTGAGAAATCGGTAATCATTTATTCAAAAACCTGACGTTTTATTGTTGGTTGTTCTCAATATTATTATTAATTGTAATTACCGGAATATTCGAGTTATAAGAAATCAAATTTTGGGTAAGCTTACTCCACCATCCGGGAAGATTAAATTCTTTTAAGGGGTTAGCCAATATTAGATCCGCATTAATTCGTTTTGAGAACTCAAGTGTGCTTTTCGCCAAGTTCTTTCCCTCCAGCCAAAAACATTGTACAGGTATTGTAGATATACTTTGCAATACATCTAATGTTTTATTAAGTATTTGTGCTGCCCTGTTTTCCTCATCACTTAAACTCACCAGGTATATTGTTGATTTGAAGGAACGAGCCAGCATAGTGGCCATTTTTATTCGACGAAGAGGAATTTCTCCTGCAACTGGTAACACAATTTTCTTAAAATGACTTACTAAGCCTGTAGATCGTATAGCCAATACCGGTACTGTTATTTTTCGGGCCAACCGGCTTATCGTAACAGAAGACATTACCCGATGGATTATACTGAATTTTGATAACCCCATTACTACCAGGTCCATTTCAAAACGGTGTATATAATTTATCAACTCCTGCGAACGGTTGCCTTTTAATAAACTAATCTCAATTGCCACATTGCCACATAGGTGCTGCCTGTATTCATTGCGCAATGTTTCCAGCTGATGCCTCGCATTGGTTAAATGTGCTGTATGATCGTAAATAAATAAATTTAAAACGAGAGATTCTTTAATGGTTATTGGCAATGAATCCACGATATGCACTAAATGAATATTACATTGAAAAGCATTAGCTAGCTCAATGGCCTTGGTAATGGCCCATTTATCTCGACTACTAAAAGTAACCGGAACGAGAATGTTATGGAGGTTGGTAGCCATGGGAATTGGTTTAAAAGTGAAAAATTGTGTACTCAGTTTTTATGCAAATGATAACAAAGAATTGAAGCTTTGTTCTTCAATTCTTTTTGAAGCAATTGTTCCTAACAGGGTATCCTTTGTGCAAAAACTAACTCCTTTTCCTGCATTGCCAACAATACAACGATCATCCGCACTATCGCCAATAACAATGGTATTGGCAAGTCGCACATTATATTTCTCACAAGCATACTGTAATACATTGGTTTTGCAATAGGCATGCCCGCAAATACTATCTGGCGAGCCAAAAAAACAAGAAGGCATACTAACTTCTCCTGTGGCAATACCCTCAAAAAATTCCAGGTTATTGGCAATTGAAAAACTAGCGCCGATTTTCTGACGAACATAATTCGTTATCAGCGTATAGCTATTGCTGATTATTCCAATAATATATCCTTTGTTTTTTAGCGCTGTTATTACCGACTTGGTATCTTCTATTAATTCGATGGTACCGGCAACCTGCAACAACTCATCAATCGATTTTCTTTTTAATAAAAGAGCAATTCGCTTTGTAAGAATTATTGGATCTTTTTCGGCATACCGCAAATCTTCCAGCTGGGCAGTAAACTTAAATGCATTTGCACAGCTATCAATAAACCTTCCTTTCCATAATGTATCATCCATATCGAATATGGCCATTTTGTGAAATGCCGATAGTTGATCCCGCAACGTTCTATTCATTTCGCGGTTAATAGTTTCCAGCGAGTGAATTTCGGTTTCAATAACTTCCTGCGGATTGAATGATTGTGCTTTTTTAATTATAGCTTTTGATACCTCACTACTCATTTTGCCGAGTGCATCCCAGGGTTTGCTTTTATTTTCTATGTAACCAATATTAACTTCCTTTATTCGGGCTTGCATTAGATACATGTCAAGCAGAATGCCGATATCTACACCATAATCATTAAAAAAATTAATTTTATCAAAATAATTTTTTCTGCCTGCAATCATTCCGCTAAGCGGTTGAGTGAAATGTGCAATGCCCGGGAAAAAAATATTCAACAATGGCTTCGCAACTAGTTCTGTTACTCTTCCGGCATTACGGGAAAACGTGCCTTTTACAAAATCTGCATCATTTAGCAGCAATGGCTCGGTTAAGTGGGTGATTGTTTCTGAAGGGTAAGGGTTAATGTCTGCATCTAAAAAAACAATTATATCGTTTTTTGCATGTTCGATACCATCTTTCATAGATATGCCTTTCCCACGAACAGCACTTTTGATTACTGTTGCTCCCGATGTTGCAGCGATAGAGGCCGTTTGATCTTCCGATGTATCATCGACAACAATTACATCATTAACAAGCGGGTGTAGCATTGCAAATAGCACCACTGAAGCAATCGTGTTTTCCTCATTTAATGCAGGTATAATTACACTAACCACTATCGCCTCCTTTTTAAAAATTATTTTGTTTAGCCACTATCTGATAAACTGTCATTAACGCAATTAATCTTCTTTTCCAAAAGCCGTGCCTGTTGTGTAATGGATTCAAAAATTTAATGAAGTGTGGAAAGATTTTATTCTGAAAAGGACTTGGCTGCAACAGGTTAACGTTTAGTTCTCTTACTATTATTGATAGAGTATCATCGTTGGAAAAAAGATGCGGCGGCTTGATAAATTACTATTGTTTAAACACTCTTATTTTTGTTTTGAGGCCTTGTGTTTTTTTAGATCAACTATCTTAAACAAAATCATTAACCCTGTTTATTAAATGTAAATCATCGTTGAATGGTGGAAAAGGTTTTTTGTTACTTGATAATGCAGGATAAAATTGTATCCAGAAAGAATAAACGCGCTCACTTCTTTTTTAGCAGTATTATTATTCCAAAGAAATAAAAAATACGATTATTATATAATTATATAATGCGCAACTATAAGTTGGATTACCATAATTTATAGGTTGTCTTGACTGCTACATTTTATAAAATAAAAAATCCTTCTGAAAATTTTCAGAAGGATTTTATTTATTCGATATCTGGAACGATTAATAATCTCTATTGTAACCGCCGCCTCCGCCACCACCACGATCTCCGCGATCGCGATTGTAACCGCCACCACCGCCACTACCGCCTTTGCGATAACCGCCGCTGCCGCCGCTGCCGCCACCGCCGAAGCTTCTCTTCTTGAATCCACCGCCTCCACCACCTTGTGGTTTTGGTTGAGCTTCGTTTACGATGATCTTACGACCCATTACTTCACTTTCGTATAAGCTACTCAAAGCATTTTGCGCTTCCGTATCCTCGGGCATTTCAACAAATCCGAAGCCTTTGCTACGGCCGCTTACTTTGTCCTTTACGATTTTAGCAGAAGTTACTGAGCCATATTGCTCAAACATGGTTCTAAGATCCTCGTCGGTCATTTGCCAGGAGAGGTTCCCTACGTAGATGTTCATTGTCAAAAAAATTTTTATGTTCTAAATAATACCGATAATGACGATAGTTACAGACATGAACTGAGGAACCGGAAAAAGGTAAAAAACTTCAGAACACGAGAACTAACTACATATCAATTGTGAAGATAGGGGAAATCTATTTTCAAAACAATAAAAAAAAATAGGTCAGCAAAGCAGTTTTTCATCAGGTTATTTCTTTGAAGGCATAAAAAAGACGATTTAATAACCTACCAATTTCGAATAATTTTGGCTTTGAAAGCGGAGTTTTAGATTGCCGAGCAGTAAAAAAAGACTTAGCATAATCACAATTATCCAAACATAAAAAAGCCCCGCTACATTTGCGGAGCTTCTTAAAATTTTGATTCAAAAGTTAATTATTCGGCTACAACTTCAAAGTCAACTTCTGTTGATTGTCCATTCCCAAAATCGATAGTAGCCTTATAGGTGCCAAGTTCTTTAACTTCATCGGCTATCGAAATTTTTCTGCGATCAATTTCGTAGCCCTTCTGCTCGCGGATAGCACGGCTGATTTGTAGAGAAGTAATGCTTCCAAAGATCTTTCCACTGGTGCCTGTTTTAGCACCTAATTTCAAGGCTCCTTCTTTCAATTTAGCAACAACTTCATTGATTGCTGCCAGCATCTGATCTTCTTTCTTTTTCAGTTGTTTTCTTTTTTCTTCCAATTGTTTGAGATTAGAAGGACTGGCTTCTACAGCAAATTTTTGTGGAATTAAAAAGTTACGTCCATATCCGTTACGCACTTTTACAATTTCGTTTGCGCCTCCAAGATTGTCAACGTCTTTAATTAAAATAATATCCATTGTTTCTTTTTTGTTCACCCTTTTACCAATCCCCTAAAAGCGGACTGTCACTACCGTTATACCGGTAGATTAGGTGAGGTTTACTTTAAAAGATCAGTTACATAAGGCAATAGTGCCATTTGCCGGGCTTTTTTTACAGCCTGCGATACTTTACGCTGGTACTTCAATGAGTTTCCGGTAATGCGCCGCGGCAATAATTTGCCTTGTTCGTTAAGGAATTTCTTAAGAAACTCGCCGTCTTTGTAGTCGATGTACCGAATACCCATCTTTTTGAAGCGACAATACTTCTTCCGTGGTTTCTCGGTCTTAATCGCTGTCAGGTACTTAATTTCATTTGCTTTTGCCATAATTAAGCCTCCTGTAATTTTGCGGGTCCTGATTTAACACCACTTTTTTTTCTGGCATTGTACTCGACGGCGTATTTATCGAGCACAGTGAACATGTGACGGAGTATATTCTCGTCGCGAAGCATCTGAATTTTCAGTTGCTCATTGAGGCTGGATGGCGCAGTGTATTCCATTACCCAATAAAGAGCAGTTGTCTTTTTGGCAATGGGGTACGCCAGTGATTTAAGACCCCAGGGATTCTCGTGCACAATACTACCGCCGTTGTCTTTAACGAAGGCAGTATATTTCTTCTGAGAGGCTTTATAATCATCTTCAGAAAGCACAGGGGTAAAAATCACCATCAATTCGTAATTGTTCATGATCCCTGATTAGTTTGTTTTTAAAAAAATTGTTTATCCCATCATGAATTGAATACATAATAAGTACAAATTCGCTTTAGGGGCGGCAAAGATAAGGCAAGGCAGTGGCTTTTAAAGCATTGCTCCAGAAGTTTTTTTGAATTAGGAACCCAGCTACAAAGCCTTGATTTGGCACCTGTTGTGTCACTCTCTTGTGCCACAACAATTCTATTCAACTTGTAGCCGGGTATTTGTAACTCTCTTTACTTTTATTTCTTCCATATGTTTATACCTCAAACTTGATTTTCTTTTTCAATCCAAATACCATAAAAGCTCAGGGAGGCGATCAATTTTAATGATTATTAAAACATTGATTACACCCATCAGTCAGACAAAAATCTAAATTTTAAAATGAATAGTTTCTCGGTTTGAATCTGACAATTTTACCTGTTTCTCCTTGTTTTGGTATACTGGCATTTTCTTTGAACATTGCGGTTCAGTAAGTTTATTGTTTCTAGTTTGTGGTTTATGGTTATAGAGTTTTGTAAAATATCTAAGACATTGATTGTTCTTTACATTTAGAAGTTTACTACGTATTACGAACGATAAACTCCAAAAGGAGTATATAGTTTTACACATCCAAACAAATAAATAATTATGCAAAAAGGAAATATTCGGGTTCAAACAGAAAATATTTTTCCAATCATTAAGAAATTCTTGTACAGCGATCATGAAATTTTCTTACGGGAATTAATCAGCAATGCCGTTGACGCCACTCAAAAATTAAGAACACTTGCGTCTATCGGAGAAGCCAAAGGTGAATTAGGTGAACTGCAAATAAACATAAGATTTGATGCGGAAAAGAAGACGATTACAATTTCAGATAACGGACTCGGTATGACCGGCGAAGAAGTGGAAAAATATATAAACCAGGTAGCGTTTAGCGGAGCAGAAGAATTTGTAAACAAATACAAGGGACAAAATGAGAATGCCATCATTGGAAAATTTGGCCTGGGATTTTACTCTGCTTTTATGGTAAGTGATAAAGTAGAAATTCTAACAAAAAGTTTTAAAGAAGAGGCAG
>JBJXDV010000309.1:0-17588 GCA_046153465.1 Chitinophagaceae bacterium | reverse complement strand
TTCTGCGCATGCGATTATGTACATCTAAACGCATGGCTGCATCGAGTGTCCGAACGGTACCATTCATTTCTGCCGTTTCCGGAATGATATTCGAACGAACACCACTATGCATCGATCCTACAGAAATCACCACCGGAGCTTTGGTTAACTCCGATTGCCGGCTTACAATTTGCTGTAGCCCCTGTCATATTTGCGCCGATACCATAATAGGATCAATACCACTCCAGGGCATTGAGCCATGACTGCCTTTGCCTTTTACCACTATTTTAAACAAATCAGAAGATGCCTGAGCTGCTCCGGTTTTATAAGAAAGATTACTGGCAGGCATAGACGCAGCCATATGTAATCCAAATACAGCTTCAACTTTTGGGTTATCCATTACTCCTTCTTTAATCATTAACGGAGCGCCGCCTTCCTCTCCATTAGGTGAACCCTCCTCTGCCGGTTGAAAAAAGAATACTACCGTGCCCGGTACCAGATGCTGTAACTGTTTCAAAACTTTGGCTGTAGCTAACAGGATGGCGGTATGCGCATCATGCCCGCAGGCATGCATAACACCCACCTGTTGTCCATTGTATTCTGATTTTACTTTCGATGCAAATGAAACGGGTGTTCTTTCTATAATCGGCAATGCGTCTATATCTGCCCGTAAGGCAATTACAGGACCGGGCTTTCCACCTTTAAGGATAGCTACAACGCCGGTTTTTGCTATCGGGTATTTTACTTCGAGGCCTAAAGCCTTTAAGGTATCTGCTATATATGCTCCTGTTTTGAATTCGCGATTAGAGAGTTCAGGAAATTCATGAAAATGTTGCCTCCAATGAATGAGTTGAGGTTCTACAGCTTTTAGTATATCCGGAAAATTTTTAGGAAGATCCTGACTCATACTTTGAATTGAAAACAATACTATGAAGAGGCTCGTGCATTTTTTCATGTACAATTTTTTTGGTTGAACAAAGTAAGGATATAAACTGAATTTGTTAATTGAACAGGAAATTTAATAAATAGAATTTTAATTATTGCATAGCCGGTTGCTATCGATATCTATGGAGAGATTTGTACTCATCCACACCCGTATTATGTCTTCGTAACTCAATAACGTTTCGCGGTTTTTATGAACCCTGTACAATTCACCCATTTTCGCTATTGTAAAAAGCCCTGCATTCATTCAACTTTGAATTCTGAATAAACCGATTCAACATGAAGAAGATAATAATTATCACGTTTGTAATTTCTTTCTCTTTTATTGTATTGTTGGGTTCTTTTAAAAAAGGAGACAATACTACTGACCCGGCACCTCCAGCCACTACTAAAGATGTTTATATGGTGGGAAATGAAAGCACTACGAATGCCAATTCTTATGCTAAATTATGGAAGAATGAAATTACTAAAATATTAGGCGATGCAAAAAATACTTCTATTTGTCTGTCGGTGTTTGTTAAATAGTTGCCTTGAAGATTTAGAAGCAACTAAGCTGTTATAAAAGGAATATTTTTATTTTATTCATTCATAAAGCAGCACAACTTAAGAATAGTAAGGTTCAGGGATTTCATTCTTTTTTTATAATGCTGCTTGAGTTGTATAAATAAAAAGCCAGGAAAATATCCTGGCTTTTGGTGTGGGGCGGGATTGAGCCGCCGACACAAGGATTTTCAGTCCTTTGCTCTACCAACTGAGCTACCGCACCCAGATAGAAGTAAAATGTAAAAGGGCTCAAGCAGTCTTTTTTAATCGAACGACCAGAGACTTCAAGCTCTGCAAGTATTCTCAAAAACCACTCAATTGAGGGATTGAGAAAAAAATAATTGCAATTACCTTTAGTATGACCAGGGCGAAATTTCTCACACCAAAATTTTTAAAAATGAAATCAATTAAAGAAAGTGATTTACAGACAATCGTCAACTATCAGGCGACTTGCAAATACCAACCTCCTGTAACCACCCATGCTACTTTTAAACTGTCTGATCTCGAAAGTTTAGTTGAGCATGTCAAAACCGAAATCAAAAAAAGGCAACCGGATAAATTCGATAAAAACGGAAAAATTAATCAAAGTTTCGAATCTAGGTATCATACTGTATGTATAACTTTTGTACGAGAAATGATAGATCAAAGCGGAAACCTTTTAACTCATCATTCGGGAATTAAAGGGACTCAGCTTTATCCAATTAATTCTGTTAAGGCAGAGGAAAACACCTATTATACACAAGTCATTCCCATAATCAGCGGTTGTATTGCAGAGTTAGATCAAAAATATAAGAACCAATCATTCGAATACCTTTCAGATGGTAAGGGAAATATTAAAATAGTACATCCCGGCGGAGAAGGAACCGGTTTGATTCCTCCACCACCAACAGGAGGAAAGTAAATAGAATAATGATATGACGACGACAGAACTTGTTTTCAAAATCATTACACATGTTGTGCAGGTTACTACGGTAATAATCTGTATCGTCTTTGTATTTAGAGAGCCCTCGACTACAATTTATCGGTTATTTGCTTTTGGTTGGGCAATGATTTTGTTGTCCGATTTAATAATGGTAGTGATCGGCTTGCTAAACCCAATACCAAACGTATCCATATACAATTTCATCTTTCCTCTGATACAACTTTTTTGTATGTGGTTCTTCGTAGCTGAATTGCAGGGAAAAGGGCTTGTATTTATACTATTGATATTTATTGCATTTGCTGTTTTGAATTTGTTATTTGTACAGGGAAGCGCAATATTAAATACATACTCTCTGTCGCTAGGTGGCGTAATTATTTTTTTATTGGCGTCATCTAAACTGTACCTATTATGGAAGAAGGAGACCCCACGTAGCTTATTTGCTGAGCCGGATTTCTGGTTCTGCATTGGGTTTATTCTTTACTGGGCACTGGCAACACCGTTTTTCTCCATGTATAATTTCTTAGGGCAGGCATATCCTAGATTCTTTAGGATCTATTTTTTTACCGTTAGCTTTGGTGCTACTATTGTCCTTAATATTTCTATCATAAAAGCATTGCTATGCAGCCTCACTACAATAAGGAAGAGGTAGCGATATTCTTAATAGCTGCAAACATCATCGTGGTGGTTTTTGCTGTGTTCTTTTTCTTAATCATCAGGATTCAACAAAAGAGGAAACAATTCTATCAAAAGCAGTTGGTAGAGAACGAATTTAAAACAAGGGAAGAATCCTTTCTGCAAATTTCAAGAGACTTACATGATGAAATAGGATCTTCTTTGAGCGGTATCAATATGCTTAGTCAGTTGGCACAGCAGCATATCGAATATAACAATACTGAAGAAGCCAATCGATTACTCAGCAAAATCAATATATATACAAGTGAGGTAATTGAGAAGGTAAGTGACATGGTATGGCTGTTGAAACCTAATGAAGAATCTATCACAATCTTATTGCAAAGATTGAAGACACATGACGTACTAACTGCGCGATTAAAAAATATCAAACTGCAATTTGATAATTCGCTTCAAAAACCCGGAAAAGAATTGAGTATTCTTGCTCGAAAAGCAATCTATCTCATTAGTAAAGAAGCGATCAACAACGCTGTGAAATATGCAGATTGTGAAAATATATTTTATAGTGCGCGATTGACAAGAGATACTATGACACTTTGTATTACGGATGATGGCAAAGGATTTGATCTAAATCAGTATACGCAAGGAAATGGTTTGAAAAATATGCAAGTAAGGGCAGAAGAAATAGGTGCAGTATTTAGCATTCAATCAATACCAAATAAAGGAACAACTATTAAACTATTACTTTAATTACCTCATTTGAGGGAATTCTAAACCACTAGGAACAGCTTACATTTGT
The DNA here is from genome assembly GCA_046153465.1 of Chitinophagaceae bacterium. Lineage (GTDB taxonomy): Bacteria > Bacteroidota > Bacteroidia > Chitinophagales > Chitinophagaceae > Endoryza. The sequence goes on along the minus strand of JBJXDV010000309.1, from coordinate 13,773 downwards.
ATCGTGAATAATGAAAAAGAAATACGTGTTGCGATTTTTGAAGACAACCCAATCATGATGGATGCCTACAGTTCTATTTTAAATGGGTCGCCGGGCTACATCTGCACTGGAAAATTTACTACCTGTGGAAATTGGAAACATGATATTCAGAAAAGCAATCCCCACGTTGTGTTGATGGATATAGAAATGGATGGGATGAATGGGATTGAAGGAACAAGACATATTAAAAAGGAATTCGATAATATTAAAATATTGATTCAAACTGTTTTTGATGACGATGCGAAAATATTTGATGCGTTATGTGCCGGTGCGGATGGTTATATTTTGAAAAACACTTCCCCTGTAAAAATGCTGGAAGCAGTAACTGACGTTCAAAATGGGGGTGTTGCATTTAATCCAAGTGTAGCAGCAAAAGTGACAAAACTCTTTCAACAATTCATAGCGCCACTTTCTACAGAAAATAATTATCAGCTTACAGAGCGGGAAAAAGAAGTACTATTCTTACTTACAGAGGGAATCGCAATGCCAAAAATCGCCGAAAAAATATTTCTAAGCTATCATACCGTTAGAGACCACGTAAAAAACATTTACCAGAAACTCCATGTTGCATCTGCAACAGAAGCGGTTAGCAAAGCGCTGAAGGAAAAACTCGTTTAGGCTTCTGGCGGGCTATTCTGTTCATATCTCCATTTTGTAAGTAATATTTTTATACCGAACTACTATTTCCCTTCAATTGTGGGATTGTGCCGTTGTGAATTGGCAAGTAAGTTTGGTTTTTCAAAATCATTAAACTTTAAGAAATGAAAAAACTAATTGTTTTTACAGGGTTAATAATCCCCTTGTTCTTATTTAACAGTTGTAAGAAAATAGACTTCGGAAATCATCATGGTGATGATGACAAAAAGGCCATCAATGCAAAGCTGGCGACCGACTGGTATAAACTTCAATTACGAATTCTATTGGAACGCAATTCGGCATTAAACGGAGTTTATTTTGGTTACATTGGCATCGCTTTGTACGAATCAGTCCGAAATATGGACGAAGGCGCAGCAAGCCTTTCTTCGAAACTTTATCAAATGCCTGCAATGCCTTCAAAGGAAAGAAATAAAAAATATTCCTGGCCCGTTAGTGCGAATGCAGCGATGGCCAAGGTAGTCCGTTCTTACTATACGGGCTTAACCACTGCAAATATTGCAAGCATTGACTCGTTAGAGAACCTGTATAATTCAGTATTGAAAACGACTATTTCTGAGGAAGTATTCGAGCGTTCACAAATATTCGGAAGAAATATTGCGACAACCATTTACAACTGGTCCCTTACAGATAATTTTAATCCTTCAAATGTTGGATATGTTCCGCCGGTTTTTGAGGGATCATGGCAGCCAACTCCTCCCGCATTTGCCAACGGAATTCAACCTTATCTATCATCTGCCCGTCCATTCTTGGCTTCAAACCTAAACAATACTGCACCTCTATTTCCAAATGCTTATTCTGAAACCACCGGGTCTTCTTTTAATAAAATGGTAAAAGAAGTGTATGAGGCGTCGTTGGCTCTAACTACCGAACAAAAGAACACGGCTTTGTTTTGGGTAGACCAGGGTAATGGTGTTGGTTACACGCCGCCAGGTCATGATATGTCGATTGTAACCCAGGCAATAGAAAAAAAATCTGCTAATCTATTAGTGGCTGCCGAAACCTATGCAAAAGCAGGTATTGCTGAGCGTGATGCTGTATTAGTATGTTTTAAGTCCAAATACACTTATAATCTCGTTCGACCCGTCACCTATATTCGTAAAATGTTTGACCCGACCTGGCTTTCATTTATTCCAACACCTCCTCATCCGGAATACCCAGCGGCACATGCGCTGGTAACAGGTTCGGTTATGCAAGCTGCCTCCAAAACGCTTGGCACCAATTTTTCAATTACGGACACTACCTATAATTTCCGTGGTTGGCCTTCGAGAACTTATTCAAACTTATTCAAAGCAGGAGAGGAAGCAGGTATTTCACGATTTTATGGCGGCATTCATTATCTGCCCTCGATTAATATTGGTTTAGCAATTGGAAAGGAGCTGGGAAATAGAGTAGGGGATTTAGATCTTGGAGATAATGATGATTGATATTTCATCCGTAATATCAGGAACTACTTCTTAACGTTGAAGATCCCCGAAGATAGCTGTCTGAAGTTTAATCAATCATTAAAGATGATTGATTAAACTTTCTTATCAGGCCACAATCTCCCCGATTTACAATTGGCCGTTTTATTTACTTAGGAATTTCTGCCATTCAGCGAAGTAAAGGAATACCCATTCGAAATTACAAATGACGAAATAATAATAGAAAATATAAAAGGCCTTCGAGTGCAGGGATACTAACGGTGGTTTGAGCCCTTCAATTATTTATTTATAACTCTTCATTAAACAAAAAAAGACCCAACATAAGTTGAATCTTTTCTGTGGTGTGGGGCGGGATTGAACCGCCGACACAAGGATTTTCAGTCCTTTGCTCTACCAACTGAGCTACCGCACCGAACCCATAAAGAAGTAAATATTTAAACTTTTCTTGAAAGATACTAACCCTTCTTCCAGTTCAGCATTTTGTTCCTTAATACCATCAAAACCCTAAGGCTTTGGCGGGCAGCAAAAATAGGGTTTAAGGCCAAAATAGCAAAGAATTTTTCTTTAAATGCCCGGTGCCGAATTGAAAGAATGAGTACCCGAAGACCAGCGATTGAATTCAACAAACAATACCATTTACCTTAATTAATATGATGTAACGTGAAATAGCCACCAATTAATATTCCTATATGCTCCAACCGAATTATTAGTCGACAGGGTTACATTCCGTATTGTGATAAAAATTTTATCCGCATAATCTTTAGCTGCTCCCAATTATACCCGCCATCGGCCAATTCTTCTCCGGCTACCTGTAAGGAAGAAGTTTCGCATCCTTTAAAATAATCAAGCACTTCTTCCTGCTCTTCATCACTCAGCATTTCATTGATGGCATAATCAAGATTGAGTTTGGTACCACTGGCTGCAATGGTTTCCATCTCTTCCAGCATCTCATCCATGCGCCAGCTCTTATTTTTAGCGATCAATTCCAATGGAATCTTTTTATCTGTTTGCTGAATAATATAAACCTTATTGCCACTTTTATTCAGCACACTCTTCATAACAAAATCATCGGGCTTCACAATTGCATTCTCTTCCACATAGGCAGCTATCACTTCCACAAAAGGTTTACCATAACGGATAGCCTTACCCTTACTTACTCCCTGGCATTTTTCAAGATCAACTAAGGAAGTAGGATATAATGTAGCCATATCCTGCAATGAAGTTTCTAAAAATATTACGAATGGAGGTAGGCCTTTTTTCTTTGCTTCTTTCTGTCGGATATCTTTCAGCATATCAAACAATTTTTCATCCAACGCAGAACTGCTGGCTGTTTCCGTGGCTTCTTCATCATCGGCATTCGCTTCTTCAAACAGGTTGTTCAATACAATTTTAAACGATTTCGGTTTCTTGAGAAATGAGTGCCCTGCCTTTGTTATTTTTAAAACGCCATATTCTACAATGTCTTTACTTAATAAACTCTCCAATAACATTTGCCTGATCAATGAATTCCAGTAATGATCAGGCTGTTCTTTACCAATTCCAAATTCTGCCATTCCTTCGTGCCGATACATGGCGATGGCTGGAGTTAAATGCCCGGTAATAATCTTTATTACGTAATCTGAAGCAAAGCGTTCATCCAATCCCTTTATAACTTTCAATGCTTTTACAACATCCTCCTTTGCTTCAACCTGTTCTTTTGGGTGCAGACAGTTATCACAGTTACCACAATTTTTTGCAGAATACTCTTCTCCAAAATAACTCATCAATACCTTTCTTCTGCATACGCCGGTTTCAGCAAAAGCTACTGTTTCACTTATTAATTGCGCTCCTACTTCCCGTTCACTAAGTGGCTTATCGCGCATAAGATGTTCCAGTTTGGATACATCTTTATGTGAATAATAAAGAATGCATTTCCCTTCCATTCCATCCCGGCCACCCCTGCCCGTTTCCTGGTAATAATTTTCAATCGACTTCGGAATATTATAATGAATTACAAAACGGATATCGGGTTTATCAATTCCCATCCCAAACGCAATCGTGGCACAAATTACCTGTACGTCTTCATTCAAAAATAAATCCTGCCGCGTAGCTCTTAACTTACTGTCTAATCCCGCATGATAGGCAACCGCTTTTATCCCGTTGGCATTTAATATATCGGCCAGCTCTTCCGTTGTTTTCCGATTGAGGGTATAAATAATACCACTCTTTGTTTTCATACTCTTAATAAACCGAACTATACTTTCATCGGTTTGTTTTTTATGAATTTTTGGAAGTATTTCGTAATGAAGATTTGGACGGTTAAAGGAAGAAATAAAAATCTCCGGATTTCTAAGTCCCAAATTCTGAACAATATCGCTTTGTACTTTTGGGGTAGCGGTAGCGGTTAGTGCAATGATTGGAATATCCGGATTTATCTGGGTCATCATTTCTTTCAGCCTTCTATATTCCGGCCTAAAATCATGCCCCCATTCTGAAATACAATGCGCTTCATCTACGGCAAAGAATGATAGTTTGAGGTCGTTAAAGAAATCAATATTTTCCTGCTTGGTCAATGTTTCAGGGGCTACATAAAGTAATTTTGTTTGCCCACTGAGCAAATCATCATGAACTTCTTTGATTTCTTTTTTATTAAGCGTGGAGTTTAAGAAATGTGCAATATCGTCGCGACTGCTATAACTACGAACCAAGTCTACCTGGTTTTTCATTAATGCGATAAGCGGACTTACTATGATCGCTACTCCTTCACTGAGAATTGCGGGTAATTGATAACATAAACTTTTACCGCCGCCGGTTGGTTTTATAACAAATACATCGTTTCCGGCGAGCAATGTTTTTATAATTGCTTCCTGGTTACCTTTAAATGAATCAAATCCAAAACCCTCCTGCAATTTTTCATACAAGGCTGCTGTGGAAATGGTTCCGGTATTAGGCTTGTAGCTCTCTTTTTTTGTTGATTTAGCAGTTTTGACTACTGCTTTTTTAGTGGATGTTGCCATAGGCTGTTATTTCCTTCTCACAAATATTATTCGTGTTATTCTTTTAAGTTACCAAAAAAGCGGGAAGACTCCTTTATTTTTTACTCGACTGTTTTATACAAGTGGGTTTTATAGAAAGAACCCGATTTTTTGGAAGCCAACGAAGGTACAAAAAAACGGGCGCTCCTGTTTGCCTATTTGTTAAAAAAGTAGCCTTCATTTAAGATAATGCCAGCGAGAATCGATTAAATTTGCGCCTTATCATGAATTCCTCTTCAATACAAGCCCTTGCAATACGAACCGTAAAACTGGAATCGGCGGCTATTGCCCAATTAGAAAATTCGATGAATGCAGATTTTGTGAAAGCAGCAGAGCTGATCAATACTTGTAAAGGACGACTGGTGATTAGTGGTATTGGCAAAAGTGCTGCCATTGCACAAAAAATGGTAGCCACGTTTAATTCAACAGGTACGCCTTCTATCTTTATGCATGCAGCAGATGCTATTCATGGTGATTTGGGAATGGTACAGCCATACGATATTGTAATAATCGTAAGTAAAAGCGGTGAAAGTGCAGAAATAAAGGTATTAGTTCCGCTTATCAGAAATTTTGGGAATACACTTATTGCTATAGTAGGAAACATAGAATCTTATCTTGCCAAACAATCAACCGTTATTTTAAATACCACCGTTTCGCAGGAAGCTTGTCCGATTAACCTTGCACCTACATCCAGTACTACCGCACAATTAGTAATGGGCGATGCGTTAGCTGTTGTGTTGATGGAAATGAAAGGATTTAGCAGCGAGGATTTCGCCAGATTTCATCCGGGTGGAACATTGGGAAAAAAATTATACCTCCATGTATCGGATCTTTACCTGAATAATGAAAAACCACAGGTGTCTACCCATGCTTCCCTGAAAGAAGTAATCGTAGAAATTTCCAAAAAGCGGTTAGGGATAACTGCTGTGATAAATGACGATCGTGAATTGGCAGGGATCATTACTGATGGAGATCTCCGGAGAATGCTGGAGAAAAATAATTCGCTGGAAGGAATTAAAGCAAGTGCAATAATGACTCCAACACCGAAAACTATTAACGCAGATTCACTGGCGGTAGAAGCTTTGGATGTGATGCGTACGTATGATATTACACAATTGGTAGTTATTGAAGGGAACGTTTATTTGGGCATTATTCACCTGCATGACCTGGTTCGTGAAGGATTACTATAAAGCTAGTAAAGAAAAACAGTTGACGATTATATTCATTAAAAAGGCCATTCGCATTTCAGTTTTCATAACTTAGTTTTCACTATGAACAAACATTATTATGTAGCCATTATGGCCGGAGGTATTGGCAGTCGCTTTTGGCCCATGAGCCGTACTAATTTTCCAAAACAATTTCTTGATATTTTAGGAACGGGCAGGACGCTTATTCAGGCAACCTTCGATCGATTTAAAAATTTCATCCCTGCAGAAAATATTTTTATTGTAACCTCTAATGAATATATAAATATTGTAAAGAAACAATTACCCGATTTACCGTTAGATAATATTTTAGGTGAGCCTTCACGCAAAAATACGGCACCCTGTATCGCTTATATTTCTTTTAAGCTGCTGCAGTTAGATCCCCAAGCATCCTTAATAGTAGCTCCGGCAGATCATTTAATTCTGGATCCGATAGCATTTAAAAAAGTTTGTCTTGAGGCATTGGCTTTTGTAAATAAAGACAATGCATTTATTACATTAGGCATAAAGCCAACTTATCCCAATACCGGTTACGGATATATTCAATATGAGCAACACGCAGTAACTGATAATGTATTTAAAGTAAAAACCTTCACTGAAAAGCCGAATCTTGAACTCGCAAAAACCTTTATCGCCAGTGGAGAGTTTTTATGGAATGCCGGTATTTTTATTTGGCAGGTAAAAAATATTATTACAGCCTTTGAAAAATATATGCCGGAAATGTATGATGTATTTGTTGCGGAGAAAGACAAATTCAACACCAATGAAGAAGCTGCCTGCATCAATTCAATATATCCGCAGTGTACTAATATTTCCATCGATTTTGGAATAATGGAAAAGGCCGATAATGTTTACCTGATACCTTCGTCGTTTGGCTGGAGTGATTTGGGAACCTGGAACAGCGCCTATGAAAATTTAAAAAAGGATAATCTTGAAAATGCTGTAGCCGGAGAGAATGTAGTTGTTTTTGATTCCCACCATTGCGTGGTGCATAATAACAATAATAAGTTATTGGTTATTCAAGGCCTGGAAGAATATATTGTGGTCGATACAAAGGATGTACTGCTCATCTGTAAACGAGAAAAGGAACAGGAAATTAAAGAGTATGTAGCCGAAATAAAAAGAAATAAAGGGGAAAAGTATTTATAATTGTTACATCTCTCCTTTTGAAAAGGCTGGTTCAATAGCTATACAGTTCTAAATTCAGGATCATTGAATTTTACTTTTTATGTGATTAGTTATTTTTGTTCGGATACAAAAACTATTATTCGTATTTCTTAAAAGAACGAGCCTGTTGTTAAGATAGTTCGGGTACACATCAAAATACAGCGATTGAAAATGTTTTCAAGAAGAAAAAAACAATTGAAAAAGTTCTTTTCCTTACAGAAGAGTATTAGTTACTAGTTAACTTATGGACTAAACAGAGCTGGAAAGGATCACCTGAATTGATTACAGTAAAGAAATGGCTGTTTATATGCCGTTTTGGATTAAGGAACCTGACCACTATCAAATTTTTAAACCATGAATCTGGCGAACATTCTTTTTCTTGATATTGAAACGGTTCCTCAACAACCTTCTTTTGATTTAGTTTCTGGCGACTGGAAAGAATTATGGATTAAGAAAGCCGAACCTCTGTTACGCAACAGAGAACATGAAACGATTGAATCAATTTATGGACGGGCCGGAATCTATGCAGAGTTTGGTAAAATAGTTTGTATCAGTTGTGGATTGATGCAGGGAAATGGTGAACAAAAGAAACTTGTGATAAAGTCGTTTTATAACGATGATGAATACCTTGTGCTTGCTGAATTTTGCGAATTACTTAAAAAATGGGCTACTGATTCGGTAAAATGCCTTTGTGCCCATAACGGAAAAGAATTTGACTTTCCTTATTTATGCCGTAGAATGATCATTAATAAAATGTCTATTCCTTCTATCTTAAGTATTTCCGGCAAAAAACCCTGGGAGATAAATCATTTAGATACGATGGAACTTTGGAAATTCGGCGATTTTAAAAGCTATACTACACTCAACCTATTAGCATTATCACTAGGTATCCCAACTCCAAAAGATGACATTGATGGAAGTATGGTTGGTGATGTATACTGGAAAGAAAAAAACTTGAACCGTATTGCAGAGTATTGCCAGAAAGATGTGGTAACTGTAGCCCAGGTATACCTTCGTATAATTGGCGATTCAATAATAAAAACAGAAAATATTGAAATAAAGGTTTGAGGGGGGGCTGATAGTTAAAATTATTTCTACCTTTTTATTTATTTCTTTTCAAAAAAATAACCGATGCAAAGAACAAATTATTCCTCAGGTGCAAAATGGGAGGATATCGTTGGCTATAGCCGGGCGGTAAAAGTTGGAAATACCATTGAAGTAACTGGTACGGTTGCGGTAGATGACAATAGTAATTTAGTTGGTGGCGATAATGCTTATGAGCAAACAAAATTCATCATTCAAAAAATTGAAATGGTACTGGAACGTGCAGGTGCAGGATTAAAAGATGTTATACGAACGCGCATGTTTGTAACAGATATAACGCGATGGGAAGAATATGGAAAAGCGCATGGAGAATATTTTAAAACAATTAAACCCTGCACAAGTATGATTGAAGTAAAAGGACTGATTGATCCTTCTTATTTAATAGAAATAGAGGCAACTGCTATTTTATTATGATAAGGAAAATGCCAGGAGGGAATTGTATTATTTAAAAATTATCCAAGTGAATTGGATATAAAGCGATGTAATGAACATTGAGCAACTTCAGCACTATTGCCTGTCAAAAAAAGGGGTTGAAGAAACCCTGCCATTCGGGCCAGATGTATTGGTATATAAAGTAATGGGGAAAATGTTCCTGCTTTGTCCGCTGGATACTGAAGGGTTACAATTCAATGTTAAGTGTGATCCCGATTATGCGGTTGAACTTCGTGAACAATATCCAACGGTAATACCCGGGTACCATATGAGTAAGAAACACTGGAATACAATAATTGACGATGGTTCAGTTCCTTTGAAAAAACTAACTGAATGGATAGACCATTCCTATGATTTGGTGGTAGAAAGTTTATCTAAGAAAACAAAAGAGTTGTTGTTAAAAAATAATTAACGGCGAATCTCTACATCGTTTGCCAGGATATTATAACACCAGCACGCCCTTCGCAATAAATTGTAATTCTTTTTTTGATTGCGTTATTTTTTTTATTTCCTCTTCAGATTTACCAGCGTCCTTTGCATAGTGCTGAAGTTGTTTAACTGAAACTTCTTTCACCAAAGCTTCTCCATCTAACACCACTTCCTTCCCTACAATATCTTTGGGCATAAAAAAACCATAGTCTTTAAATTTTACCATTACTTTTTCACCATTCGATTTCTCCAGTTTCATCCAGCATCCTTTCTCCTGGCATACTTCGGTTACTTTTCCGGTAATTTTTCCTTCAAACTTATTTTCTTTAAGTTTTTGTTCTAATTCATTTACTGCAATTGATCCTGAAGCTGTAGTACCTGCACCATAGGTAACTCCTTTCTCTGCAGATTTTGGATCCTGTGCCTTTATAGCCAAACCGATTGCTAAAACTGCTATAATGAATACTAGTTTTTTCATGTTCAAATGTTTTAACAAAGATGCGGGGAAAACTGCAATTGAACAAGAGGGCATGATTAAAAAATACCAGTTCGTGGTATTGCTGGAGACTATTTTTTATACTCACTTTGCTTACAATGGCATTTCCCGCCATCCTCTTTTCCTGAATATTTAGTTTACCACTTTTCGTAAGTGGAATCCCTGCCAAGTCGCATTGGTAGGGATTTTTTTGTTAATGACCATGAGGTTTTTCTCAAGATATCCAAGAAAATTAGCAAAAAAAATACTAAAATAATTAGTGTTGATAATAAAATTTCCTCTACATTTGGTATTCAATAATTTTGATTAAAACTTATAACCATGTCAAACAGCGAAAAACTAAAAGCATTAAAACTGACCATTGATAAAATTGATAAAGACTATGGAAAGGGCAGCGTCATGATGATGAATGAGAAAACCGATATGGAAATTGAAGTGATTTCTACTGGTTCTATCGGTTTAGATGCGGCCTTGGGTATTGGTGGATTGCCAAGAGGTCGTGTTATAGAAATATATGGACCAGAAGCTTCCGGTAAAACCACTGTTGCCATCCATGTTATTGCCGAAGCACAGAAAAAAGGAGGCATGTGTGCATTCATTGATGCGGAACATGCATTTGACAGTGCTTATGCAAAAAAATTAGGCGTTGATGTTGATAACCTGCTTATTTCTCAACCCGACTATGGAGAGCAAGGATTAGAAATTGCAGATCGCTTGATCCTCTCCGGTGCATTGGATGTTGTAGTAATAGACTCTGTAGCTGCATTGGTACCCAAAGCAGAATTGGAAGGAGAAATGGGTGATAGCAAAATGGGATTACAGGCCCGTTTAATGAGTCAGGCTCTTAGAAAACTTACGGCTACTATTAATAAAACAAATACCACCTGTATTTTTATTAACCAGCTTCGTGAAAAAATTGGGGTGATGTTTGGCAATCCTGAAACAACAACTGGCGGTAATGCGCTAAAGTTTTATGCTTCTGTACGGCTTGATATACGTAGGATGGCACAAATTAAAGATGGAGATGAAGCTATTGGTAACCGGGTTAAAGTAAAAGTGGTTAAAAATAAAGTAGCACCACCGTTCAGAGCTGCAGAATTTGATATTGTATTTGGAGAAGGTATTTCCAAAAATGGAGAAATTGTTGATATGGGGGTTGAATTAGGTATAGTTCAAAAAAGTGGTAGCTGGTTTAGTTATAATACCGATAAACTTGGCCAGGGAAGGGAAACTGTAAAACAGTTACTGCATGATAATCCAGAACTGGCTAAAGAAATTGAAGCAAAGATTAGAGAGAAACTAAAAGAAGTACAGTCTGCTGTATAAAATCAACTGATAAAAAATAGTTTCTTCAGATCAATTATGATCTATTAATAAGTTCTGTTTGGGTTAGTAAGTAAAAAAGGGCGCCGGTTCTCCGGGGCCCTTTGCTTTTATAATAATAATTTCTAAATCTTAAGGGAAGAAAATGAATTAGGGTTTAAAATAAAAAAGGGACCCGAATGGAAATTCAGCCCCGTTTTAAAATCCAATATCCTATGAAAAACCAAGGTGAAACTAATACCGTTTTTCCAATTATACAATAGTATTAGTACTAATTTTTTTATTTGAGTAAATCTACTTGCTAATTTTTTACCAATTTCTCCTGAAAATGTAGATTCGACTGTTTATTATAGATATGTAAAATGTAAATTCCCTTCTCCAGACTGGATATATTAAGCATCTTCAATCCGGAAAATTGATTTTGAGAAATTCGAAATTTTCCATTTCCATCCACAATTAGAAGATCGATTGTTTGTTCCGACCGAATGATTAAAACATTATCTGCAGGGTTTGGATAAAATCTAAAAGAAACAGTTCCTCCAACCTGTGTCGTAATCGTTCCAGAATATAAAAAAGTACCATTAAGTCTGCTAAATCTAATGCGGTATTGGTTTTTACCACGTGCCGGTTGCTCATCTATCCACTCTATTTTTGAATGCCCCGATAGTTGTTTCAATACACCAATTGTTTCAAACTCCTTCCCATTGCAACTTCTTTCAACCGAAAAAAACTCAAACACAGTAGTTGGAGCTTTCCAAGAAAGAATGACTTTTGAATTATCTCGAACAGTCAATTTCAATTCGGGATTACCAATTGTTGAGTCATAAAATACAGGTATGATAGTATCAGGCATACTCAAAACGATCTCTTCCTGTGAATAGGAAATAGCAAGACATAAACAGCTTAAGCTGGTAAAAAAGATTTTCAACATAGAATTGTAATGGGTAGAGAAGGATCACTTATTAACAATTTTTGTGCCTAATTGTGGAAAACGTTATGATTGATTGAAAATTTGATCGTCAACGTTAAAGATTTATCAAAACAGGATTACCTTTTGTCTTCAAAACGCATCAATAAAAAAAATGGATAAAACCAGAACACTCGAAAGTAGTAAGCGCATAGCAATGGTAGCACACGATCATAAAAAGAAAGATCTTATTGAATGGGCCATATATAACAGGACTGCTTTAGCCAAACATGAACTGATTGCCACTGGTACAACCGGAAAATTATTGGAAGAAAAACTGGAACGCTCTGTGAAAAAAGTATTAAGTGGCCCTCTTGGGGGTGATCAGCAAATTGGAGCGATGATTGCAACCGGTGATATCGATGTGCTGATTTTTTTTTGGGATCCCATGGAAGCACAGCCACACGATAGCGATGTAAAAGCGTTGCTTCGATTGGCCATCGCCTGGAATATTCCAACTGCCTGTGATCGGGCAACTGCCGACTTCATGTTTACTTCGCCATTGATGCATGAAATTTATGTCTCTCAACTTCCAGATTATCATGACTACTTAAAACGAAGGGTCAAATAAAGCAAAACAAGTTTAGAAAAGAGATCAAAGAGTTGGTAGCAATTTTATCGAGACAGTTCAAATATCACAGACACAAACAAGAAAAATTTATAAATGAGAAAAATAACGAGACCAGTTTTATTGCCCGTTTGGTGGCAAGACCTTTTAGTCGCAATACCAAGAATTATTTGTGGTTATTTGTTGACTTCAAACTTTGGTGCAGACAAATTTGGTTTACCTTGGTCACCAGTGGACAAAAATTTAGGATTGTTTGAAATTGCATTTTGGTTTCCAGGAGACGTAGCTCATTATGGAGGAATTTTTACACACTTTCCAGTTTTTTTCGCTTGGATGGCAGGTTTCAGCGAAGCAGTTGGTGGAATTTTCTTGTTATTGGGTTTTCAAACTCGAATTGCTTCATTTCTAATTTTAGCGACAATGCTTGGTGCAATTTTCCTGCAACAAATTCAACAAGGAATGTGGAGCACTTTACCAGCACTTGGTTTTTTATGGGTCAGTTTGTACAGCTTGACACTTGGTTCAGGACGTTTTGGAATTGATTATTTAATCACTAAAAAAAGGACTAATGAAAAATAACAAATTACTCATAATAACAATGGCAATTCTTTCTCTTACTAGTTGCGTTCAAAAATCAAGTAAGAAAACAATTATAGTAAAGCTGAATGTGGAAGGAATGAAAAATGTTCAAGTAGTCGGAATTCGTGGCAATGAAAAACCTTTAAGTTGGGATTATGATTTGGAATTAAAGTCTATCATTAAGGACACCCTATATGCTGCTACTTTTTCGTTGGTGACAGGATATAAATTTACAGAAGCAAAATTTACTGTAAATGGACAATTTGAATTGAATGAAAAAGATAACAGAAAAATTTTGTTTATCGACAAGGACACGACAGTCTATGAAGCTAAGTTTGACGTCCCAAAGAAATAAAAACGGCTACCAACAAG
>JBJXDV010000308.1:0-5580 GCA_046153465.1 Chitinophagaceae bacterium | reverse complement strand
AAGTTTGGTAAATAGGAACCGCCCTGGATTTTGTAGTTGGATCTATTTGCTGACCCGCATGCAATTGAAGGGTCTCGAAACGAAGATTACTCATAATAGTTGATTTAATATTGATTAATGGATGATGATTATATATTGTAAAAAGTATTTTGAAAAAGAAAAGCTGTTCGTAGCCCTATGGTTTGATATATAGGTGTATCTGCCTTACGGCATGCAACAACAACAGTAAATGAACTGAAGAAGTTCAGTAATAAAAGGCAATGTTTTGAATGAGTAGGTAACCATTGTTGAACGTAATACTCTATAAAGATAGTAGAGTTTTTCACAACCCGCAAAAAACAATTTGCAAAATTTAAGTTAAGGCTTAGCGATACTCGAAGGCCGCTTCGAATATTTTCTTTCCTAAAATGATTTATCACCCGCATATTAATAGTTTTTACTTCCAGGTAAAAGTTAACTGAAACAAAATTGATAAAATTATCAGGCGTCCGAGTAAGCACTTATAAGATATCCGGGTAGAACTATTCAATTTTGTAAAATGGGAAGAAAAGAGGCGCAAAAAAAAGCTCCTCTGATAGGTCATCAGAAGAGCTTTGAAATATATGAAGGAAACAAAGAAATAAAGCTGATCGTCCGACTTATCTTCCACAGTATTTCTACCAGTGTTGGAATTGGCACCTTGCCAGATACTTTTAATTAAAGTATCTAAGCAGGTTGTCAAGGCTTCATAGGGCCACTCCCTCAGCCTTTCTTGATAAGTTATACAAAGAACTTGTACGAAGATATAAACGCTGGTCGAAGAATTCAAAAAAATAAATCAATGCCCTACTCAAACCTCAAACGATTGTTCGTTTATATTTAAAATAACGCCACCCGAATATCTAATCAAAAGTTAATTGCTGCTGTATTTATTTTGTTATTGAAAACTTTAAAAAATAGCCTACCCGGTTAGCCTCAATTGAGTATATTTGTCTACTGAATAAGTAGAGTAATACAGGTTATTAAAGGTGAATTTATAAGCATTTTTTCGGAAGCTGTGTAAATGAATATAACCGCATATTCTATCACTTAATTTTCACTTATGGCTGTTCCTCAACATGAAGTAAAAAAGATAACGACGATCATTGACAAGAAAGATACTGTTGAGCAGTTAAGGCTGCTTAGCAATAACTACCCCGGGCAGGTTATTCTTTCCAGTAGTTTTAGTTTGGAAGACCAGGCGATTAGTCATTTTATTTTTTCTAACCACCTCGACATTGAAGTTTTTACGCTTGATACTGGCCGGTTTTTCCCGGAAACCTACTCAACCTGGAGCCGTACTCTTGAAATCTATCAACAAAAGATTACTGCCTTTTACCCCAACGAAATTGCGTTGCAGCGATTTGTTTCAGAAAAAGGACCGAATAGTTTTTACGAATCGGTTGAAAATAGAAAGGAGTGCTGTTTTTTAAGAAAGGTAGAACCACTGCGGCTCGCATTACGGGGGAAAAAAATTTGGGTAACCGGGATAAGAGCCACCCATTCGCCTAACCGAAAAGATATGACGATGGTAGAATGGGACGAAAGTAATTCAATTATAAAATTTCATCCGTTGCTGAATTGGAAAACAAATGAGCTTAACGATTTTATCGATTCAAATAGAATACCCTATAACCCACTTCATGATAAAGGTTTTGTGAGCATTGGTTGTGCCCCGTGTACAAGAGCTATTAAGGAAGGAGAAGATTTTAGAGCAGGCCGTTGGTGGTGGGAAGACAGTACAAAAAAAGAATGCGGACTGCATACCGAAACTCAACACAAAAAAATGACTCAATAATATTTTGTTACCTATACAACCATCATTTTAGTAGACTATTAAAGAAAATAAATGAGTGAATATCGTCTGAATTATTTAGAACAACTGGAAGCGGAAAGCATCCATATCTTCAGGGAAATAGCGGCCCAATTCGAAAAACCGGCACTATTATTCAGTGGTGGTAAGGATTCAATTACCCTTGTTCATCTGGCAAAAAAAGCATTTGCCCCCGGAAAAATTCCTTTCCCTTTAGTACATATTGATACCGGTCATAATTTTCCGGAAGCCCTTGATTTTCGTGATTGGCTGGCAACTGATATCGACGCTACCCTTATTGTACGCAGTGTAGAAGATACTATCAAACAAAAAAATCTTACTGAACCTAAAGGAAAATTTGCAAGTAGAAATTGGTTGCAGACTTATACATTATTAGATACTATTGAAGAATTTAAATTTGATGCCTGCATTGGTGGAGCCCGCAGGGATGAAGAAAAAGCAAGAGCGAAAGAAAGAATATTTTCTGTCAGAGATGAATTTGGACAGTGGGATCCGAAACTTCAACGGCCAGAATTATGGAACATCTACAATGGCAGAATTCACAAAGGTGAAAATGTTCGGGTTTTTCCGATAAGTAATTGGACCGAACTGGATATATGGAATTATATCCGAAAAGAAGAAATAGATCTTCCTTCAATATATTTTGCCCACGATAGAGAAGTAGTAGAACATGATGGCCAGTTGGTGGCGGTATCTAAATTTGTGCGCATAGATGATACCGATATTATTTTAAAGAAGCAGGTGCGTTACCGTACCGTGGGAGATATGACCTGTACTGCTGCCATTGAATCGAATGCCAGTACAATAGATGAAGTAATAAAAGAAATTATTGCTACAAAAATAAGTGAGCGAGGCGAAACAAGAATTGATGATAAGGTAACAGAAGCCGCGATGGAAGACAGAAAAAAGACCGGATACTTTTAGTGAATTGTCAATAGTCAATAGTGAATGGGCGCACTTAATACAATGATTCATGCAAAACATAAAACTTTTAGAAGTCATTGACAATTCACTATTGACTATTCACCATTCGCACTTTATAATAAAATTTATATAAATGGATATATTAAGATTTATGACTGCCGGAAGTGTTGACGATGGTAAGAGCACCTTAATAGGTCGTTTATTATATGATAGTAAAAATATTCTTATTGATCAATTGGACGCTTTAGAAAAACAAACGAAAAATAAAGATACCGGATCAATCGATCTTGCCTTGCTTACTGATGGGTTAAGAGCAGAACGCGAACAGGGAATAACAATTGACGTAGCCTATAGGTATTGTGCAACTGCGAAAAGAAAATTCATTATTGCTGATGCGCCTGGTCATGTGCAGTATACGCGAAATATGATTACCGGTGCATCCAATGTAAGTCTCGTTATATTACTTATTGATGCCCGCTTAGGAGTAATAGAACAAACACGCCGCCATTCCATCATTGCCTCCTTGCTAAATATTCCGCATATCGTTGTTGCCATCAATAAAATGGATCTTGTAAATTTTTCCCAGGATGTTTATAATAATATCGTGATTGATTATGCAAACGTGGCCAAACAAATTGGATTAAAGAATATTACTTATATACCGATCAGTGCTTTAAATGGCGATAATATTGTGGATGCTTCCACGAATATGCCATGGTATGATGGTAAGCCTTTATTAGAGTTTCTGGAAGACGTAAAAATTGATAACGATATCAACCACACAGCTCCACGGTTCCAGGTACAATATGTTATACGCCCTCAAACAACAACACTACATGATTATCGTGGCTATGCGGGGAAAATAATAAGTGGTATTTATAAGAAAGGTGAAGTGGTAACAATTCTGCCTGCAGGCATTAAATCAACTATTTCAAAATTAGAAGTTGCGGGAAAAGAGGTTGAATTGGCTTTCGCGCCACAAGCAGTAGTAATACAACTACAACATAATATTGATATAAGCAGGGGTGATACAATTGCAAAAACAAATGATCTTCCAACACAAGGAAATGAATTAGAAGTATTGCTTTGTTGGTTAGATGATAAACCTCTTCAGGCAGGTAATAAATATTATTTACAACACAATAGCCGCCTGATAAAATCTGTCGTTCGAACGATCGAATACAAGCTGGATGTAAACAGCTTACGGCAATTGCCTGTTGAAGGAAATGTAACACTAAATGAAGTTGTAAAAGCAACGATTAAAACAGCCAGTCCATTGGTTTATGACTCGTACCATAAACTTAGTGCGAACGGGAGTGCAATATTAATTGATGAAACAAGCAATAGTACAGTAGCAGCCGTATTGTTTCAATAAAATTGAAAGGAGAATCAATTTTAAAAAAATAATGAAGAATCATTGAGCTTTTTTTGCTGAACGAATACATTTCTTCTAATCCGATTTTAAGCAAACTGAAACGAAAATTATTACTCTATTAATTTAATATATTTTATATGCCTTTAGACTCTTTCGAAAAAATTTAATATCAAGTGCAAGAAAAAGGCTTACTATACAATAACCCAGATAAGATAGGTAACCAGTTTTTTCCGGTTTTTATATCACTGGATAAAATTGGGATACTTATAATTGGTGGAGGAAAATCAGGCCTTGAAAAATTGGAGTTGGTATTGCATCATTTTCCTGGTGCAAGAATATCGTTGGTTGCAATGGATATTACTCAAGCAATTTTGGAATTAGAAAAAAAACATCCAGCCTTAGCCGTTTATAAAAAAAATTATGAACCTGACGACTTACTTGAGGCAAACCTTGTAATTGTAGCAGTAAACAATATTGATCTCATTGAAAGAATCCGATACGATGCTAATGAAAGAAATTTATTAGTTAATGTGACTGATAATCCAGCTTTTTGCGATTTCTACCTAAGTCCAGTAGTAAATGATAAGGAACTGAAAATCGCTATCCCAACCAATGGGCAGAGGCCCACTATCAGAACGCATCTAAAGGTAACACCTGAGGAAGTTTTAACAGAAGAATTGGTACAAGTAAATAATAGTGAGTTGCTGCTTGATAAATTGAATGGTATTATTGACAATAAAGAAAAAGAACTAAACCTAAAAACCAATATACTGGATGAAAAGGAAGAATTGAGTAATGAAAATCGCTGGCGTAAAATTGCAACGTATTCGCTCCTCGCTTTTGCTTTTATGTTGACAGGCCATTTTATATTCTCGTACTTACCGCTTCAGCAAATTGCCGACGGTACCATTGCATGGTATAGAACATTGGGAGATAATTTTCTTTGGATGATACTGGCTGGTTTTCTGGCACAACTTGTAGATGGCGCCACCAGTATGGGCTATGGTGTTACGAGTGCAATAATTTTAATGTCAGCAAATGTAAGCCCTGCAGCTATCAGTGGCAGTATACATACCGCAGAAATGTTTGCGAGTGGGGCATCGGGTTATAGTCATTACAAATTTGGTAATGTAAATAAGAAATTGTTTAAAGCATTATTAATTCCTGGAATAATTGGAGCAGTTTTAGGTGCTATCTTGCTAGTAAAATTTGGAGAAACCCATATAAAGTATATAAAACCTATCATGGCATTTTATACATTATTTCTGGGAATAAAAATATTTATTACGGCTTTTAAAACCCTAACAGTAAAAAAGAAATTTAAAGCATATAGTTGGTTGGCTGGTGTTGGAGGTTTTCTGGATTCGTTTGGAGGTGGCGGTTGGGGACCTATCGTTACCGCAACCTTAATTACAAAAGGAAGGACGCC
>JBJXDV010000307.1:0-13404 GCA_046153465.1 Chitinophagaceae bacterium | reverse complement strand
CAATACTGCTATTTTCTTCTCCATTTTTGATTTCTCCAACAGTGTAGTATCACCAGAAAGGATAGCAATGTATTCAGAAAAGTTCATGCCGCTCTTTTCATCAATGCTTCCTTCATCAATTGTTCTTACATTCAGTTCGCAATTTTTCATCTGACTGATAAAGGTTTGCTTATTCTTTAGCAAATTGAATTTGTAATTATCCAATGATTGCTCCACTGCATAAATAAAATTCTTTACTTTATTATCGTAATCAGTTTTTGCTAAAACATTTCCCTGTCTTGCACCACGGCCGTTTCTTTGCTCCAGTTCCGATGGCTTCCATGGAATATCCATGTGGTGCATGGCAATAACTTTCGCCTGCACATTTAAACCAGTACCTGCTTTTTCTGTGCTACCCAGCAAAATCCGTATATCACCATTATTCATTTTGCGGAATAGTTCAGGCTTTTGATTATCTGTCCAGTCGTGTATA
This sequence comes from Chitinophagaceae bacterium, assembly GCA_046153465.1. Taxonomy (GTDB): domain Bacteria; phylum Bacteroidota; class Bacteroidia; order Chitinophagales; family Chitinophagaceae; genus Endoryza. The sequence continues at coordinate 12,932 of JBJXDV010000307.1, read as the reverse complement.
AAAGTGATGTGCTGTTGTGGGATATTAAAATCAGTAACTAATTTATTTTTGATGGCATCATAAATATTAAATGCATTTGGCTTTGGCGTACCAATATCACTAAAGATAATTTGTGTGCCTTTTACTGCTGTACTTTGCTGGTATAACTCTGCCACTTTTCTTGCACATATATTCACTTTATGGTTGGGATGGTCTTCATATAAATCAGCATTAATCAACCTCATATCAGCCGCCATTTTTTTGGCGTAGTTGGTTGCAATAAGCATCCGTCCTTTATCTTCATCATCCGTTAATGGTGCCCTGCCAATCAAGGTAGCATCACCAGTTTTAGCAAACGCCATCAGCTTCTTTATAAACTCCTGCTGGTCGGGTGTTGGTGGAATATTTACTAACTGCTCATCCAATACCGGCTTATCTAAATTGATATGTTTGGCAGTTTTATAATCTGTGATTTCATTATAGAACAAAGCCAGTTCTGGCACTTTAATAAAATGACGGAAACGTTCTTTTGCAATAATTTCATTGGTAACAGAAAATTCAAAGTCAACTGTTTTTCTTGCAAACACTGCAGCCCAAGCATCAAAATTTTCAATCCGCTGCCGTTCCATTTCATGTGGCCGCAAGTATTTAAATAGCAGATACATTTCTGTAAGGCTGTTACTTATTGGTGTGCCTGATAAAAAAGTTACACATAAATCAGCATTAAATTTTGATTGCAATTCCCTAACAGCAAACAGCATGTTTAATGCTTTCTGACTGCCTTGCTGATTACCAAGGCCGGCAACTCTATCATGCCTTGTAGTAAAAGTCAGGTTTTTATATTTGTGTGATTCATCTACAAACAAATGGTCAACACCGAGTTGTTTAAAGTTAATACCGGTATCTTTCTTTTCAGTAATATTCTGTGCAATTATTTGTAGCTTAATACCAAGATTATTTTTCCTTATCTCTAAACCTTTCAGCATTCTTCTGGAAATTTCGCCACCCATATCTTTCAACGTATGCAAATCCCTTTCTACATTATCTAATTCATTTTGAAAAATTTCTTTTTGTATTTCGGGGCTTTGCGGAATTTTTCCAAACTGGTCATGCGTTAAAATAATGCAGTCCCAATTGTTATTTTTGATTTCATGAAATAATCTCAGCCGCTTGGCAGGCGTAAAATCATTTTCACCGGGAGCTAGTATCCTTGCATTGGGATAAGCCTTGCGATAGGTTTCGGCAATCTGTCGTACATTGGCTTTCAACGCAAGTATCATAGGTTTGTTTACAATGTGCAGCCGCTTCATTTCATGTGCAGCCACCACCATCGTTAATGTTTTACCCAGGCCAACTTCATGATCTATCAATGCACCACGGTTTTGTATAATCCGCCAAACAGAGCTTTTTTGTGAGCTGTACAAATCTTCAATACCTAATCTTCTTTTATCCAATCCAGGAAATTGCAAATGACTGCCATCATACTCCCGTAGTACATAACAATTAAAAGTATTGTTATAGAGTTCTTCTAATTCTTTTTTATCTGTATCCGGCAAATCTTTCAGCCAGTTAGTAAAACCATTGCGGATACTTTCAATTTTTTGATGGGCTAATTGTATTGCATCATTATCCGGCAAACGTATTTTTTTATCACCCTTTTGAATTTCGTAAGTGTAAAATGGCGAAGTGTTTTCCAACGCATGTTCAAGAATTACATTGCCATAAGTTGTGCTGCCAGTCTTTGTTGTAACGGCATATTCCTGATTCGTTTTTGCATTGCCACCACTAACCTTTACTTTAAATGTATCTAAAGATGGAAAGTAGTTTACTTCCGTATTCAGTTCAAATAAATGCGATGCAAAACGGTTGTAATAATCCTGTGGAATCCATCTTTCGCCTAAATTAAAATCCAGTAACTCAAAAGGAATTTTTTCAGGCTGTATTTTTTCTAATGCAGTTAAACTTCTTTGCAGTTGAAAGTTATCTGGATTCTTTTCTACAGCTTCGGAAGCAATAGATAATTTACTGACAACATTGCCACTTAACAACTGGTCAGTAGTTTCCCATTCATTATTTGCAGGGTTTATATAAATATGATTGCCTAAGTTTTGTATAGTTTCAGCTTCTGTGTTATCAGTTGCGGCAGCTATAAATTCTATATCTACAAAGCCTTTATCATTAAGACTTTTTGCCAAAGCTTCTGATGGATTATCGGTTGTAAATACTTCCTGCTTTTGAATAAGTGTTTGTGTAAGCACATCTGCTTTTACAAATTGTTCGCCTTCTTTTCTTTCCAATGATGAAAGCATCATTAAACCAAAGGCTTCATCTTTTAAAATACGTTGACGATTTACGGATGAGTTCAATAAACCGTAACCTTTTATCAATGCATCATACGCTTCATTTAATTCTTTTCGTAATTCAGTTTGCTCAATACTTTTTGTACTTTCTTTATCAACTAATGATAAATACATATCTCTTACAGATGTATATTGCTGATAAAACCCAATATCTTTTTTATCATGCAGGCTGGGGAGAAATACCGCATTCTTATCACCAGAAGCAAGGAAGGAAACAAAACCTACCCGGTTATTATGTACCAATAAGGTTGCTTCTTTATGATAAGGATTAAGATTGTTCAACACACCTAACTTATCGCTATCATTTAACGAAATATGAAACAAGCCTTCGCCTTCATTATAAAATTGATGGTTGTATTCTTTTAATTGTACAGATAAATTCGCTAACTCATTTTGTATAGCAGATGCACTCATCCAGTTTGCAGGAAACTGAATTTCTTCTACATTAGAGAAAAGCTTATAAGCATACTGTTTGAATGCGATTGATTTTGCAGTGAGCAAAACAAAAGTTTCATGCTCAGGTTTATCAGACGCTCTTATAATATTGGCAATCCTTGCCGTTTTTTTATCAACTACAGTTATATCCAGATTGTTGATATATGCCATTGCCCTGTTGATGTTTGCAGCAGGTGATATATCGAACAAACCCAATTGAACAGAACTACTGTCGGGTTTATTCTCTGGCATCGGAGTATAAGTAAGTTGCTTGCCTTTCAGCATTTCTTCCTTTGCGACTGATAAAGTAAAAGCGACTCTATTGAATCTTTCATCTATTCCTTTACTGATTGTTTCTGCCAATTGCGGAGCAATTAAATTGATGTCCCCGGTTTGCCAAATTGTTTCATGTGCTTTGCCATATTGGTCTTTGCCAGACTTTATTTGATTGCCCAAAATAATTTCAGGATGCAGGGAGATGTATTGATTGAGGGGATATTTACCAAATTCGTTTTCTTGTTCAGTAGTGGCAATTAAAAGCTTTTCATTTTTTGAAAGAGATTGTTTGTTAAAATTCTTTTGTACAATTAGTAAATGATTGGGGGCTTCTGTATTGCCTATTTCTTTCATCAGGTTATCTGGCATTACATTCAATGAAATGAAGTCGGCATGATTAAATAGATATTCTCTGGTAATTTGATTGGAAGGGTTATTTAAAAAAGCATCGGTAGTAATGTAAGCCAGCAAACCGCCATCTTTAATTTTATCCAATCCTTTTGCAAAAAAGTAATTGTGAATTTTATCAGTTAGGTTTTCATCCCGATAGGCTTCGTCAAATATTTTAAAATTACCAAAGGGAATATTGCTGACTATTATATCAAATTTTCCGTTTTCTTCGTTGGGTGTTTCCTGAAAACCTTTTATCTGCACAGAAACAGGGACAGATAAAGTATTTCCAAGAGTAGTCAATATTTTACCAGTTAGTATATCTTTTTCAATCGCAGTAATATTTTGCAATGCAGGAAATGCTTCTGCTGCATGACTTACAAACACACCAGCACCGCTACTGGGTTCATAGATATTTTTCGGCTCAATATCTTTTTCTTTTAAAGCATTAAATAAAGTTTGTGGAATAATATCGGGAGTATAGAATGCCGTGAGGATGCTGTTGCGGATAGAAAAAACTATTTCGTCATACTCCTTCTTATTAAAGTGTTGCCTTAATAAACTATGCAGCTCAGTGATTTGAGGATGCAGCTTTAAATCCTGCTTTGATGCGTTGAGGACTTTCCATGTTTCAATATTTCCATCAGGGAAAAGCACTGCTTTTAAACCACCAAAGCCTGAATACTTTTTTAAGGAAAGCACCTGAGCATCAGAAAGTTTTTGCCGCTGATTATACTCAAGTGCTATTCTTATCGCTGCAATATTATCCTGCAGTTTTTGTTGGCTGTTGTAACTCATTGCTCACATTTTCATTCTCACTATTCAGGTAATCACTTACAGCCCCAATAATGGCATAACGCAAAAATTGGTTGTCTTCGGTTTCTTCAGAAAACTTTAAATCGTCAAACGTCGATTGACAATGATGAATCATATTGATAACTTCATGTTGCAGCAAACCAGTTTGTAACAGTTGCTGATAATGTTGTTGAAATTCTTCTTCCAGTAAATTGCAGATGTAATTGTATTTAGAAGGACGCAAATCTTTTGTAATAATATCCATGCAGGTTTCTTCTATTTCATAGTCAGGTTGCTGTTGCTCTTTCAATTGTATAATCAGCGTATCTACAGCACTTACTTTTTCTGAAAGCCAGATGGTAACTGTTGCTTCTGCTTCCAATGCAAAAAGTATATCAGGGTTGTTATCCCTGATATACTCCAGTAATTTGTTTATTAATATTTCCTGCATACTATTTTTTTAAATGCCAAAGAATGACCTGATAACCGTTGCTACAATAACCAAGAAAACACAACTACCGAACCATGCAGCAGCTACTTTTCCTGTATCATGGTCGCCGCTATTCCATTTTTGATACACCTTTACAGCACCAATTAAACCAACAATAGCTCCCACTGCATACATTAGGTTTACACCTGCAGCAAAATAACTTCTTACTTTAGTATTGGCTTCGTTAATACCAGCATTACCATCTTGTGCTATTGCACAAATAGTAATTAGCAACATAAAGGCAGTTGCTGTAAAAGCAGGCAATTGCTCTTTAATTCTATTTTTTAACCACTTCATTTTCATACACACTATATTTAAAAATTGAATAAGCAAAGAATGCTCCATTGTACCTGCCGCACTTACTAACCCATCTTCTTCTGCACAATGAAGCATTAATTTTAATCACACCCACAATTGCCCTGCATCTTCTTTCTCTATCAGCCGGGGGAATTTATTATTGATAGCAGCAAAAACAAATTGTAGTAACTCTTGTTTGCAATCAGCTTCTTTCAATGCGTTGTATTTGGCTGCAATTAATTGTACCGAAAACAATAATTCAGGTTTGAGTGCTTTTGCATCCGCTTCATTAATGTATGCCTGCACTTCATCTGTAAAGGCTTGTACCAATGGAGAAATATCAACTTCTAATAAAGGCTTTGGTAAATAATAATTATGATTTTCGGCAACAAATTGTTTTTTAAAATTAGAAACAGCAGGAATTGATATTTGCTCATTTTCTATTTTTTTTATTCCAATGAGGCTGAGTATTTCCCAGCGGAAATATTTGTACCCTACAAAAGTGTAATAAATGGCAAGTGCAATTATTATTAGAGTGATATATTCTCTCCAGCTAATTGAATTAAACATGGTTTAACTTTTTATATTTAAGGAACTGCAAATACTTTTCCAAAAAATATAGAGTTAGGGTAAGTGAAGTAGTGCTACTGGATTATGTTATTTATAACTTCCCTAAAATTAGCGTCCACTTACCCAACATTTCCTTCATCGTATTTAATGTAGTTTTATCTGGTGCATGATACTTTGTTTCCAGGCTGCCAAAAGAAATTTCATCTTTTTGTAAAGTGGTAAAAAGTTTTGATACTGTCTTCAGCATAGGAGCTACAGTACGGTTAATAATTATTTTATCAACTACAAGTAGCCTCATCAATACTGCTAATTTCGCCACTGATAAGGATGTTTGTATTTTTGAATCAGTATCTATAACTAAATCTTTATCATTTACTTTTCTGTTTTTTATTTCTGTCTGTTTTATTTCTTCAGTAATCCAATTTGCTAATTGTTTTTTTATAGATGGTTCCTGACTATTGTAAAATTTACCAGGCTTATGTTTTAACTCGTCTATTCTGGCATATTCGTTTTGCAGGAAAATAATCTTATCCGCAAACAAATGAATTTTACTGAGTTCATTTTTCATGAATTTTATTTCATATCCAATAAACCATGACGAATTAAAATTGTTATAGATAAATAATTCCCTGACATAATTTTCTGTAATAACAGTTGAAACTGTTTCAATTTGCTGTAGAAGATTTTGCATGTAGTTTAATTGCCTGAATGAAATAAAGTGTTCAGCCGAATCAGGATTATCATACAAACATTCTTCAAAGATTTCAATCAAGTTAGAATGGTTTAATTTTATTTGCAGATATTGTAGCTTTAATTTTGAACAGTCAATAAATTCCTTGCTACGAAATTTTGTCAACTTGCTATCCATATCAATATACTGATAAAAGAAGTTTTGTATAAAGTTTAATACTGTTTCAATTTGTTTGCAAACATCAGGGTAACTTTCTTTTTTCAATAACAACTCATCACTAATATTTACTAATAATGCCTGCACCAGTTTTATGTATTGTCCCTTATCAATAATTAGTAAACTGCTTATAAATTCTTCCATCAATAAGGCCGGTGTAATTTCAATATCTTTTTTCAGGCTATTGATTATATCTTTTTCCGGTAAATTATGAAACAGGTTATTGCTGGTTGTTAAAGAAACCTGTTGCATATTGAGTAGTGTGTACCATTTACAAAGAGCCTGCTGCACTGTAAGTTTACTACCTGTAAATACTTCACCATTTTGAGCCAAGAAAGATTTAGTTATAAAAATTTCGTTATTAAAACCATTTGCTTTTAATATGTTTTTCATTGCCTGCTTTTTAAAGTAAGCAAATGCAAATACTAATCCAATAACATTACGTTAAGTAGCTTATTTTAGTAAGTAATTCAGCGTATTTTCTGTTAAGAAAAATACAAACAGGTTAGTTTACATGCACAATAGTCAACTTATTAAGCAGTTCCAGTTTATTAGAAACCTCAACTTTATCAAAAATATTTTGCACATGTTTTGTTACAGTCCTTTCTGCAATAAACAGGCTTTCGGCAATTTGTTTATATGAATTTCCCCGGCAAATAAGCCCTGCAATTTCTCTTTCCCTATTAGTAAGTTGATAAAGCTTGCAACCTTCCAATATTCTTTTATCTGTACTAAGCCGTTCTATTTCCCTGGTTCTTTTTTCTACTTCAGTTAGCAGTTTCTCATTCCAGCCAAGTAGTTTTTCCTTAGATTCAATTAACTGTTGATGTTCTGCTTTTACCATTGTAATATGTTGTTTTAATTGTAAAGCAAGCAAGAGTAAAAAACCTGCGTTAGTAGTTGTGGCTTCGACCACCTGCCCTAAATTGAAGTAATCAATTATAGGAAGGCTAACCCATGGTGTTAAACTTAAAAACGACACAGCCATTTCTTCCTTTGCATCTTTAGTTTTAAAACTACTTTTATACTTAGACTTAACTGCTTTTATTAATGTAAAAATTACCCACACTGCATATAAGGTAGGAATGATTAAAAGTTTCTTTGCTGTTTCAATATTACCTGTTGATAAAAACAAAACCACAAAGATGATATAAGGTGTTATAAGAAAAATAAAAACACCTTTATAGGCATGAAACTTCATTTTCTCTAAATAAAAAGCATGATGCACATAATAAGGAAAATAGCATGGAGTAATAAAACCTGTACCATAGGCAATACTCATTTGGAGAAGATAAGAACCCGGCAAATTTACATCGGGTAATAAACCGCCTGTAAGGTTGTAAAATATTAATAAGCCAATGAGAGTAATATTCAGGAAAGTATTTTTATCATCAGGTCTTGCTAAACGATAAATGGCTAAATAAAAAAGTACCACTGTTTCAATGCAAATAAACAGAAAAGTAATAAGGTGCATTTGTGTGCCAAATACTAACATCTTTTATTTTTTTTATTACTCCAACTTCATGCAGTACAATTTATAGCCAAAATCTAATTCATTATAAATTTTAAAACCTAATTTTTTATACCATGGAATGTTTTTAAGTGTAGATGTTTCTAAGCAAATAGTTCTATTCATTTTTTTTGCTTCAGCTATAATTTTTTCCATTAATTGGCTCCCTAAACCTTTTCCTTGTTCTGAAGTTTCTACACCAATAAACCATAGATAATAAATTAGTCCTTTCGGATGAATCTTTTTTATAGCAGCCTCTCTATTCATTGCATTTTTAATATTGGAAAATCCTAAACAATTAATGGCAAACTTTGCATCCAACATAATTGATTTTATGGTAGTTCTTTTTTTATCAGGAAACATAAGTAATGCACAAGCTTTTTTGTTATGTGATAAAAGTACATCACCATACAAATTGCATATCTCATACGAGTATTCCATTAGCTGCCTTAATCGTTGTTGTCTTTTGCTATCTTGCTTGAGGATATAATTAACGCTTTTGTTATCGTTAAATGAATTTACGAGAAGGTTGATAATTAGTTCTTTATCTGTATGTGCAGCTTTGGTCATGTTTACAAGGCAATCAGTACAATTATTCCATAACAATTTTTATACCGAGTTTATTGTTTATATGACAAGCACTCGTCATTACCTGTTAATTGTTTCATATTGTCAGCTTTTTACAAACTTTTGTCTAAACAATCTACCCTGCATCAATACACTTAAAATGAGATTTTTGGGGTAAAATAGCTACTTTAATCCTATTAGACTTATACTATTAATATTCAATCAGCATATTCTTTTAAACTACAGAATCCCTCCAGAATTAGTATCTTGTTTTGTAAAAAACAATTAAGTGAAAGTATTGATTATAGAAGATGAAAAGGCGTTAAGTGAAAGTATTGCTACTTACCTTAAAGGGCAGGATTATATATGTGAAGTTGCCGCTGATTTTAATACAGCTATTGAAAAGACAGAGCTTTACGATTATGATTGTATTTTGTTAGATATAACACTTCCGGGTGGCAGTGGGTTATCAATATTAAAAGAGTTGAGGGCTAATAATAAAATGGATGGTGTGCTTATTATATCTGCTAAAAACTCTATTGATGATAAGGTAGCCGGGCTTACTTTAGGGGCAGATGATTACCTTCCTAAACCCTTTCATTTATCGGAATTAAATGCAAGGATTGCGGCTATAATAAGGCGGAAACAATTTGGCGGCAGCAGTATTATCCGCTTTGGTAACATCACTATTGATACACAGGCAAAAGTTGCCGCTGTAAATAATACTGATTTAGATTTAACAAAGAAAGAATTTGAATTGCTGCTGTATTTTGTAAGTAATAAACGAAGAGTAATTTCTAAAAATGCCATAGCAGAACATTTGTGGGGTGATGAAATGGAGGGTAATTTAGATTTTATTTACACCCACATTAAAAATTTAAGAAAGAAACTGATGGAAGCCGCTGATGCCGATTATATAAAATCTGTTTACGGAATGGGCTATAAATTTACTGACTAATGAAACTATTAACAAAATACCATAGGGTGAATATTTTAGCTACAATTAGCGTATTGCTTATAGGAGGGGTATGCTATTATTTTATTTTAAAGTTTGTTTTAATAAACCAGTTAGACAAGGATTTAAAAGTGGAAGAACAGGAGGTAAAAGACTACATTAAAGTAAATAACGGATTACCCGATGCTACAAATAATAAAGACCAGCAAATTATATTTGAGCCAAGTAATATTACAACTGAAAAAGGAAAAATAAAAAGCATAAACTTATTTGATACTGCCGAGAATGAAAGTATTCCCAGCCGCCAGTTGATTTTTTCAATAAATAGTGCTGGTAAAAATTACACGGTTTCTATTACAAAATCGCAGCAGGAAACGGAAGATTTGGTAAAGTTGATTGTGCTACTAACACTGTCTATTGTTGTGCTGCTTTTAATTGTGCTATTTATTATCAATCGTTTTGTATTGAATAAATTATGGTTGCCTTTCAATAATACGTTAAGTGAGTTGAAGCAATTTAATTTGAATAATAAAACAACCATTAGACTTGATGACAGCAGTATTACTGAATTTAAAGAACTGAATACTGCTGTAACTACTATGAGTAACCAAGTAGTAAAAGACTATGATGCATTAAAAAATTTTACAGAAAATGCTTCGCATGAAATTCAAACACCATTGGCAATAATAAATTCAAAATTAGAGTTGCTGATACAATCTGAAAATTTTACAGAGCCACAAATGCAGGATATTCAAACTATTCATGACGAAATCAGCCGTCTTTCAAAACTTAATCAATCGCTGTTATTGTTAACTAAAATTGATAACAGCCAATTTCAGGAAACGGAACAGGTTGATTTGGCAAAAATTATCAAAAAGCATTTGAATAATTATGAAGAACTGCTTACTGCCAAACAAATAAAACTTACCAAAAATGTAAGTGATACTTATCCGGTTTTGATGAACGGCACAATGGCACAGGTTTTAATATCTAATTTAATTACGAACGCCATAAAACATAATATTGAAAACGGTTCTATTGGCATAACGCTAAACGAAAATCAGTTAACAGTCAGTAATACAGGTGCAGCACTTAGCAGTGAGCCAAGCGAATTGTTTGAGCGGTTTAAAAAAGATAAGGTAAATTCTGAATCTTTGGGATTGGGGCTGTCTATTGTAAAAAAAATATGCGACCGCTATAATTTTAAAATTGATTATAGTTATGCCAACGAATTACATATTCTGGCTATTCGGTTTTCCTGATTTTAGAATTCAGGCAGTGGCTTTTTAACTTCAATTTTCCTACAGAATTCAAGTTGAAATTGCATTTTCTTTAAAACATTACATAACAATAACTTTTTAAGTTGGTCATTGACTGATTAATTAATGTCCATCTTCAAATTCCGCACAGAATGTGCTTTTAGATTTACAGAATATTTAAAAATAAAAAATGAAAAAAATGAAAAAATTAATGATGATGTCTGCCTTAGTTGCAGCAATTGGGTTTACCGCATGTGCCCAAAAATTAGATGCCTCTAAAGTACCTGCCGCTGTAAAAGCTGCTTTTGCAAAACAGTTTCCAGGAGCAACTGTTAAATGGGAAAAGGAAGATGGTAAGTACGAAGCAGGCTTTAAACAAAATGGTAATACCATGAGTGCTTTATTTGAAGCAAATGGAACTATGACAGAAAGCGAAATGGATATAAAAGTAGCTGATTTACCAGCTACAGTTTTATCTTACGTAAAGGAACATTATGCAGGTAAAAAAATTAAAGAAGGTGCAAAAATTACCAAGGCAGATGGTACAGTAAATTATGAAGCTGAAGTGGATGGCAAAGACGTTATCTTTGATGCCACAGGTAAATTTTTAAAAGAAGTGAAGGACTAAAGCCATTAATAAAGGGGCGGCGTAAATGCCGCCCCTTATTTTATTACATCATACAAATAAAACAAAATGAAAAAACTGCTATTGCCTTTATTGGCAATTTTAATGTTTGTATCGGCAACCATTGCACAACCCACAACTGGCTTGCACATTATTAATACATTTCATATTGCCAGTGCTGGCGGTTGGGATTATTTGGAAGTAGGCCCGGTTAATGATTTGCTTTATGTAAGTCATGGTTCGCAGGTAAATATTTTAAATAAAAAAACCGGCGATTCAGTTGGTGTAATTGAAAATACAACAGGTGTGCATGGAATTGCTTTTGATGTAGCAAATAAAAAAGGATTTACCAGCAATGGTAGAATAAATACAGTAACGGTGTTTGATATGAATACCAATAAAGTGCTGGCACAAATTGCAACAGGGCAAAATCCTGATGCTATTATTTATGAACCTTTTTCAAAAATGATAATTACCTGCAATGGTCGTAGTAAAAATTTAAGTATTATAGACCCGATAAAAAATGTAGTTATTGACAGTGTAGCCATTGGTGGTAAACCCGAAACAGCGGTAAGTGATGGCAAGGGAAAACTTTTTGTTAATAACGAAGATAAAAATGAAATTGTAGTGGTAGATACCAAAACATTTAAAGTACTTAATCATTGGAGTATTGCACCAGGTGAAGGACCAACTGGTTTAGCTATTGATAAAGAAACTAAACGATTATTTGCAGGTTGTGAAAAATTATTGATGGTTATAGATGCAACAAATGGTAGCATTGTTGATAAAATTACCATTGGCGATGGCTGTGATGGTGTAGCATTTGATGCAGCAACAAAAAATATTTATACTTCTAATGGTAGCGATGGAACTATGACAGTCATTCATGAGGAAAATGCTGCTAAGTTTACAGTAGTTGAAAATGTAGTTACAAAAAAAGGGGCAAGAACTATTACATTAGACAATCAAACACATCTTATCTATTTACCAACAGCAGATTTTGAAACAGTAGACCCCACTCAAAAAGGGAGACCGAAAATGAAACAAGGTACTTTCCAAATTTTAGTTGTGGGTAAATAATTATTATAAGGCTTATGATAAAAATAAAGTACCATATTTTAATGCTGGGTTTAATTTTAGTTAATCTAAATACTGTTGCTCAAAAAAAGCAATTAGATTTTTTTATTAGCGAAGGGTTAAAAAATAATCCTTCGCTTTTAGAAATTAATAACCTGCAACAGTATTTTCAAATCCAGAATGAATTTATTACTGCACAAAATAAAAAGCCGCAGGTAAATTTTACAGGCGATTATTTATTTGCCCCATTCTTTTTTGATAATGGCAGGCCAATCAGTATTACCCAAAACCCGTCTCCCAAAGCTTTTGGGTATGATGCCGGATTAACCAATGGCGGATTGTATGCTGCACAGGTAAATGTTGCTATTCCACTTTTTAATACCGCTATTATAAAAAGATTGTATGAGCAAAATAAAGTGCAGGCAGATATTTCTGCATAC
>JBJXDV010000306.1:0-3601 GCA_046153465.1 Chitinophagaceae bacterium | reverse complement strand
GATAAAAATTTTGTAAGTCTTGGACAATTCAATACAGTTGACGTATGGATACCCGATAGTAATGATGTATATATTCTGGACCTGACCCAAAAATATACTTCTCACAAAATTCCGCCTTATAATATCGTTTTTCGTAACGCATTTGCTTTAGATAGCCTTGGCGGAAACTGGATATATATTTCCGACAAACGCCCGCTTTCGAAAAAAATGATCTCAGTAAAAGCTCAGTTCGACAGTACTGAAAAAATTAGCGGACAAGCTGCTTTTTTTTACTACGACTTTGCTAAGATGGATCAACTAAAGTCTAAAGAAAAACCACAGGACGAAAAGAAAGATGGGGAAGAAAATAGTGTTGATAAGCATATTGGTTTAAACACCTTTGATAAAAAAGTAGAAAATGCTGAAGATATCATGGCTCCATTAGTCGAAAAATTCAGCTTTAACTATATGCCCACTTCTACGAATCAATACTACTATTTCAAACCTTTGCTTCTTTACGACATCGAAGACAATCCCTTTCTGGCGGATGACCGGCAATCCGATATTGACATGGGTTGCAATCAGCAGTTATTTTTTCAAATGAGTATTTCAATTCCTGCGGGGATGGTGTATGATTTTTTTCCTGAAAATATTTCCCTTCGAAATTCGGATTCTTCAATTGTATTCAAAAGGCAAAGCATCATAGAAGGAAAGCAGGCCTTTGTCAAAATAAGTATAGACTATAATAAACCTTACTTCAAAAAAGAAGAATATCCAATTGTAAAGGAGTTTTTTAAAAAACTATATATCCTATTGAATGAACAAATTGTTCTAAAAAAAATCAACTAACCTTACTCGTCATTTTAATTACTGGTATAATCATTTCTTCAAGGCTTATACCACCATGCTGAAAGGTGTTCTTATAATAATTAACATAATAGTTGTAATTATTTGGGTAGCAGAGAAAGCGATCCTCTCTTGCAAAAATAAAAGAAGAGTTTACAGAAGGCACTGGCAATCCTGCCTCTTTTGGATCACGAAAGGCAAGTACATCTTTTGCTTCATAATTCAAATTACGTCCGTGTTTATATCGAAGGTTAGTAGTTGTTTGTTTATCGCCAATAACTCTTGCAGGTGTTTTTACCCGAACGCTTCCGTGATCGGTAGCCAGCACCAGGTTAATTTTTTTATCAGCAATTCTTTTCAAAGCCTGGTGCAATGGCGAATGCTCAAACCAACTTTTAGTAACCGAGCGATAACTAATTTCATCTCCCGCAAGTTCCTTTAACACTTCCATCTCGGTACGGGCATGGCTAAGCATATCTACAAAATTGTACACGATTACATTAATGTCATTATTCAATAGGTTATGAATATTATTGACAAGGTCCTGCCCTGCCTGATTATTTACAATTTTTGTATACGAATAACGCAGTTCTTCTTTTTTAAGTCGCTTTAACTGTGCTTTAAAAAATTCTTCTTCATGTAAATTTTTTCCACCCTCTTCTTCATCATTCTTCCATAATTGAGGAAATTGTTTTTCAATTTCTATCGGTAAAAGACCCGAAAAAATAGCATTCCTTGCATACTGTGTAGCGGTTGGAAGAATACTGTAAAAAGTATCCTCTTCCAGTATGCGAAAACTTTCCATAAATATGGGTTGAATTGCTTTCCATTGATCAAAGCGAAGATTATCAAGCAAAATAAAAAAAGTTGGTACTCCTTTTTCAACATGAGGTAATACTTTAAACTGAAAAAGATTTTGGCTCATTATTGGAGCTTCTCCGCTTTTTGGGTTTAACCACTTTGCATAATTCTTTGAAATAAACTTAAAGAATTCTGTATTGGCTTCACTTTTTTGCGATTGCAATACTTCTACCATTTCCGGGCTATCACTTTTTTCCATTTCAAGTTCCCAATAAACCAGTTTTTTATAAATATCCATCCATTCGTTATAATCCGGATTACTGTTAAGTGCCATAAACAAATTCCGGAACTGCTGCTGATAAGCCGTGGTAGTTCGTTCGGCAACCAGGCGTTTATTATCAATTAGTTTTTTTAGACTTAATAAAACCTGATTGGGATTAACCGGCTTAATAAGGTAGTCGCTGATTTGGGAGCCAATGGCATCATCCATCAGGTTTTCTGTTTCGTTTTTTGTAATCAATACAATTGGTATGGATTGATTCAATTCTTTCATTTTCGCCAGGGTTTCCAAGCCGGTTATCCCCGGCATCGATTCATCCATTAACACAACATCTACTACATTATCTTTTATAAAATCCAACGCGTCAAAACCATTGGTCATGGCTGTAACTTCATATCCTTTATTCTGAAGAAATAAGATCTGCGATTGGAGGCTTTCAATTTCATCGTCTACCCAAAGAATTTTTGCTAATGACATGTAATTGTTGGTGGTTTTTATTTGAATTGAGCACAATAAAATTCCTGTAAAAATATGGTACACTAAATATAACATGAGGCCCGAATCCTGCATTTCATTACCATCTGCCGTACAAACTAATAAATCTTTTTAATCTCTGGGGCATTTGTACATTTGTCTGCCAAGTTTTAACAAAACAGAAAGCAGCGTATGGCGAAAAGTGTTCGCAAAATTATTAACGACCCTGTTCATGGTTTTATTACCATCGATCATCCGTTGGTATTCAAAGTTATCACTCATCCCTATTACCAGCGTCTGCGGCGCATTCATCAAATGGCCTTTGCGCATTTGGTTTACCCTGGCGCAGTTCATTCCCGCCTCCATCATTCTTTAGGTGCCTATCATCTTATGTGTGAAGCGCTCACCGAAATTCAACGCAAAGGAATAGAAATAACTCCGGAAGAAGAAGTATCTGCTAAAAGTGCGATCCTTTTGCACGATGTGGGCCACGGTCCTTTTTCGCATGCTTTGGAAAATATATTAATTAAAGATGTACGCCACGAATCCATTTCTTTATTAATTATGAAAGTGCTGAATGAACAAATGGAGAATAAACTTCAAATGGCCATTGCTATTTTTACAGATGACTATCACAAACCTTTTTTGCACCAGTTGGTTTCGGGCCAATTAGACGTAGATAGAATGGATTATTTAAGCAGAGATAGTTTTTTTACAGGAGTTTCTGAGGGCGTAATTGGTTACGACAGAATTATTAAGATGCTAACGGTTCATGGGGGCGAATTGATGGTTGAAGAAAAGGGGATTTATTCAACAGAAAAATTTTTAGTAAGCCGTCGGCTAATGTATTGGCAGGTCTACTTACACAAAACGGTAGTGAGTGCAGAAAAAATGCTTGTGCGCATTGTTGAAAGGGCGCAGGAACTGATAGCAAAAGGAATACCCATCACGTCATCATCCATAGTATTAGATTTTTTTTTACAGCATACAGACACGCTCTCTATTGAAATTCATCTTGATAAATTTTGCCAGTTGGATGATTACGACGTATTGGCTGCTATTAAAAACTGGATATACCACCCAGATAAGATCTTGAGTACCCTTTGCCGCGGATTGGTAGAAAGAAAATTATTAAAAGTTAAATTACAGGCAGAAAATTTTGACGATGAATGGATAACGGAACAACGGAACAAAATTTGCAAATGGTTAGATATTACTCAG
>JBJXDV010000305.1:0-14665 GCA_046153465.1 Chitinophagaceae bacterium | reverse complement strand
TTACAAAAAAGACAATCAGTTCATTTTTGTATTATAAAAAAAACCTATTTTGCATCCCTGCTGATCGCACCCCAACTAATACCAAACAACAAAAAAACAGTGTATGAATTCTATTTACAAATTTTTTTTTATCGGTTTGCTGGTAACATCGGTTGAAGCGAAAAGCCAGGTTTTACCAGGCTCTCACAATCCAAAAGTTGAAGTTTATTTGAGCCCGGCTAATAATTATAAGATTAGCCCAGAAACCAACGCGTTGATCAACCCACGCATCAACTGGAAAATTAACCCACAGAAGAATAAACAACTCAATCCTACTGAGAATACTTCAATAAATCCTCAATTTAAACCCGAGCTAAATCCAAATGTTACACAATCGATAAACCCTCTTATCAATATAAGTCTTCACCCCAGTGGTAATCAATGGAGAATCTCTTATTTATTTAATAAAAGTGATGATTTAGTAGGGTATCTCACAGAAGCATCTGCCAATATTTTACTTTGCTTCGATTTGAAAGGTGAATGGACTTGTTATTATGTACGGTCTTCAGAAGGCAGTTTTAATCAATTCAATTCAGATGGTAGCTGGACGGGGAATTATATTTGTTATGATAATACCGCAGGTTATAATCAATTTGATAAAGATGCGAAGTTTACAGGGATGCACATTAAGTAATTTTTATTTTACTTCTTGTTATCTGCATATTAGTTAAACATATTTTTGGACCTCTTTAAGGTCCAATTTATTTTCGGCCAAGTAGCTGATCTATGCGTGTAATAATTTCCTCTTCATTTATATTTTCCATGCATTTAAAATGTCCTTTAGGGCATTTATTATATCCAATTTTTGAACAGGGCCGGCAACGCAATCCAGTAACTTCGAACCTGGTATCGGTTACCTTTTCGTTGGAATAGTAGGCCGTCATACCAAATGCAGGTATGGTATTTCCCCAAACAGATATCATAGGCTTGTTGAAAGCCGCTGCAATATGCATAAGGCCGGTATCGTGTGTGATAATAAATTTTGATCGCCGCACTAAATCTGCAGACTCATTGATGGAAAATTTACCACAGGCATTATAAATTTTATGAGGGTCGGCCCCTGCAATGGTTGCTCCATTAGCAGCATCTTCTTTTCCTCCCAATAATATAATTGGATGACTAATACCATTGCAAAGGGCAGAAAGCTTATGTACCGGCATTTTTTTGGTAGTTAATGCGGCTCCAATAACAACACCTATATAGCCAGCCTGGTGTGAAGCGGGTATATCTGATTCATTTACTTTTTCTTCGTCGGGAATAAAATAATCAAGTCCCTGTTGATCGTTTACTACACCAAAACCATTTACAGTTTGCAGGTACCGATCCACAATATGAATTGCAGGGAGTTTATTTATTTTCAATGCGGTGAGCAGCCATTTCTCCACATTTAGTTTAGGGAAAGAAAAAGATTTTTTAGCAAGCGCCCGCTTCAATTTTTGTGTTCGCAGGTTATGATGAAGGTCGATCACATAATCAAAATCTTCGGCCCTCAATTGTTCAATAACGTTCTCAAGGTCAGTTTCAAAATAGTGGGCTTTGTCAATATAAGGATTGGGTTCAATAATTGAACGGAAAGAAGATTTGGTGAGGAAATGCACTTCAGCAGTTGCAACTTGCTTTTTCAAACAGCGTATAACCGGTGTGGTAAGTACAATGTCGCCGATTGAGGAAAAGCGGATAAGCAGAAATTTCATAACATATTAAATAGATGAAGTTTATAGTTTGTGGTTTATAGTTTGTGGTTTGAAGTTGTTGAACCTCTAATAGGCTTTAATAAATTAAATCACCTAAGTATTGAAAAGCTATAAACCATAAACTATTTCTCCACATAATTTAACTCTTTATCGTATGTATCTTCTGTAAAATAAGCTGCCAATAAGGTAACCGACATCACGATTATACCGGTTACTATTGCACTTTGTATCATCCCCCATTTCCAATTATCTTGAAATAAATCTTTAAACATTAAATTAATAAGAGGCAGGGCACCTCGCACCATATTTGGAATAGTAGTAGCAGCGGTTGCCCTGAGGTTAGTACCAAATTGTTCGGCACCTATGGTTACAAAAATTGCCCAGAAGCCCGTGCTAAATCCAAGCGCTGCGCAAATCATATACATAATCGTATCGTTGTTGTTAATCGGGCTAAAAAATAAGATCCCCGATATAATTGTCAGCCCGTAAAAAAGAAACAACGCTTTTTTACGACTTTTGAAATACTGGCTTATAAATCCTATAAGAATATCACCGATTGCAATTGCGGCATAAGCAAACATAATAGCTTTACCAGATTTAATAGCATTGATTCCATAAAACTCTGTTGCAAATCGATTGCTGAGATTCACCAGGATTCCAATAACATACCATGTTGGGAGACCAATTAAAATAGCAAGTATATATTTCCGGAATCGATTTTTATTATTAAAGAACATGAGCAAATTTCCTCTTTGCACATTTTGCTGTTTTACTTCTTTAAACATTCCGCTTTCAGCCACACTTATGCGCAAAAGTAGTAATCCTATTCCAAGTACTCCGCCTATTTTATAGCAAAGACGCCAATCCTGTGTTATATCAAAAGTAAAATAGGCAAACACTGCCCCAAACAATCCTATTCCGGCCACCAATGAAGTTCCTATCCCCCTCTTATTTTTAGGCAGCAACTCACTTACCAGCGTAATGCCCGCTCCTAATTCACCTGCTAACCCTATTCCTGCCGCGAAACGTGCATACGCATACTGTTCAATGGTAGTAACATAAGCAGTAATAAAATTTGCAACGGAATATAAAAGAATAGAACCAAACAATACACTTAGCCTTCCTTTTTTATCTCCCATAATACCCCATACAATGCCCCCGATTAACAAGCCTACCATTTGCCAATTAATAATTCTAGTACTGGCGGCAATTGCTGCTTTTGTATTGCTTAAATCAACTCCTAGTCCGGCCAGGCTTGGTTCCCTAACAATGGTAAAAAGCAATAAGTCATAAATGTCAACAAAGTAACCAAGAGCGGCTACAATAACTGCTATGTTAAAAATGGAAGCTTCTTTTGGGCGAGTCATTCAGTAAACTATTATTTTGGAAGTATCTCTTTATGCTCTACATCTACCACGGGTTTTTTACCAAAAAATAACTTATACAATACCGGTAGTGTAGTAATCAATATAATTACGATGGCAATTGCTTCAATATGGTCTTTCAGGCTATAACCAAATTTACGCTCCACCCATGATTGAAGGAAGTAGCCACCCATCATCATGGAAGAAACCCATACGATACTACCAATAACATTGTAAAACATAAAAACGGCTTTGTCCATTTTTACGACTCCTGCCACGATGGGCGCAAATGTGCGAATGATCGGAAGAAATTTCGCAGCGAAAATGGTTCCCCTGCCATACTTATCATAAAATTCTTTCGCACGAAGGAGATGTTTTTTCTTAAAAAGCCAGGTATCTTTTCGTTGAAAAAGCAACGGGCCCGTTCTTTTTCCAAACCAATATCCAACCCAATTACCAAGAACTGATGCGACCATCACCATAATCATAATAATACTCCAGTGCATATTGAAAAATTCCACGGAAAGGTCCTTCATATATATACCCGCGGCAAACAATAAAGAATCTCCCGGAAATAAAAATCCAACAAATAATCCCGTTTCAGCAAAAATCACCAATAACAAAACATAAAGTCCGCCATTAGTAATGATCCACTCAATAAACTGCTGCACATATCCTTTATCCATTGATCGTTTTTTTATTAAATTTAAATAAGATTCGGTTTTGCTTCTGTTAATTCTCCCTCCCATTTACTAACTACTGCAGTGGCAATGCTATTACCCACCACATTGGTAGCACTTCGACCCATGTCTAATAATGGATCAATCCCCAACAATAAAGCAAGACCTGCTTCAGGAATATTAAAGGTAGCGAGGGTTCCTGCAATCACCACCAAAGATGCTCTGGGTACACCTGCAATTCCTTTGCTGGTTAACATTAAAACCAATAACATGCTTAGTTGAGTACCAAAATCCAGATGAATTCCATAAGACTGTGCTATAAATAAAGAAGCAAACGTCATATACATCATACTCCCATCGAGGTTAAACGAATATCCAAGGGGTAGTACAAAACTTACAATTTTATCTTTACAACCGAATTTCTCTAACTCAACCATTGTTTTTGGAAATGCAGCTTCACTGCTGGATGTACTAAAAGCAAGCAACACCGGTTCTTTGATTCTTTTCATTAAATCAAAAATTCTTTTCTTTATAAAAACCGAACCCGCCACTATCAATATCATCCATAATAAGAATAAGCCAAGATAAAACTCCCCGATAAAAATTGAATAGGTTTTTAAAATTCCCAAACCCTGCCTGGCTATGATTGCAGTCATTGCTCCAAATACGGCAACCGGTGCAAAGTTCATAACATATCCGGTAATCTTTAATACCACGTGAGCAATGGCATCAAAGGCTTTTATTATTTTATGTCCAGCCTCTCCAATAGCAGCAGTAGCCACTCCAAAAAATAAAGAGAAAATTACAATTTGCAGAATTTCGTTTTTAGCCATGGATTCTACAACGCTGGTTGGAAATACATGGTAAAGAAATTCCCGAAGCGAAAGAGCCGTTTTTGCGATCCCGGTATCAGTGCCAGCATCTGGTAATGGAAGTTTCATGGCAATACCCGGTTGAAAAATATTCACCAGCACCATTCCCAACAAAAGACTTGCAAGAGAGGCACTAATAAACCAAAGTAGTGTTTTGCCCCCAATTCTTCCAACAGCTTTTATATCTCCCAGCTTTGCGACGCCAACTACCAGTGTAAAAAATACAAGCGGGGCCACAATCATTTTTATTAACCGAAGGAAAATATCTGCAAGCAACGAAAAGGGGTCCGTTTTTGAGTTTCTTTCTGCTAGTGCTTTGTTTTTAATTTTTACCTGTTCTCCCCGTTCTTTCTTAAATTGAACAAATTGTGCTGTTGTTGTGTCGGTCGTACTTTTTAAAGCAGCATTCAATGCTGTAATCCGTTCTTCGGATGCTGCTAAAGCGGTATTCTCTTCTTTTACATAGGATTGGTTGAGAATATACCCAAGTATAATACCGAATACAAGGGCAATAATGATATACAATGTCAACCTGTTCCCCTTTTTCATATTCTTCAAGTAATTAATTATTATAAAAGAATGACCGAAAATCCGAAAAATATCCGGTTAGCAAAAGTTTTAACTGGCAAAATAAGGGTGAGCCAAAAGAATTGCGCCTGTTTTTGAATATTTCTTTATTTTACACATCCTAAACTAATTCATAAAACAATAACCACTGCTATGAGTTTAACCAGAAAAAAATCATTAGACATTTTACTGAGCCAGGCTGCCGATTCGGAAAAAGGTTTGAAGCGGACACTTGGCGCTGTAAACCTGGTAGCACTTGGAATAGGTGCTATTATTGGAGCCGGTCTTTTTGTTAGAACGGCTGCAGCGGCTGGTGGACATGCTGGAGCTGCTGTCACTCTTTCCTTTATTGTTGCTGCCATTGGTTGCGCATTCGCCGGATTATGCTATGCAGAGTTTGCTTCAATCATACCCATTGCAGGTAGTGCCTATACCTATGCCTATGCCACCATGGGTGAATTAGTAGCATGGATTATCGGATGGGCCTTAATTCTCGAATATGCATTAGGAGCTGCTACGGTATCTATAGCCTGGAGTGAATTTTTAAATAAATTGTTGGGAGGTAGCATCCCTTATGAATGGTGCCATTCGCCGTTAGAAAAGGCGGCAGATATTAATAATGTAATGCATTATGGTATCATCAATGCTCCTGCACTTCTTATACTTTTATTGTTAAGCTTATTACTAATAAAAGGAACCCAGGAATCTGCAACGGTAAATTCCGTTATTGTTTTTGTAAAGGTGGCCATCGTATTGGTATTTATTTTTGTAGGCTGGCAATTTATTAAACCCGAAAACCATACTCCTTATATGATTCCTGCCGATGCGCCAGATGCATTACAGGCTGATGGATCTTATTATTCTTATAAAAGTTTCTTCAATCATGGTTGGGGAGGCGTACTTAAAGGAGCCGCCATTGTTTTCTTTGCTTTTATAGGCTTTGATGCGGTTTCCACCGCTGCCCAGGAAGCAAAAAATCCAAAAAGAGACATGCCCATTGGAATACTCGGTTCACTGGTTATATGTACCATACTCTATATTTTATTTTCGTATGTGCTTACCGGTGTGGCACCTTTTTCAGATTTTGTTAAGGCAGGAAAGGAAGCCTCTGTTGCCTATGCAATAGATACCTATATGCTCAACTATGGTTGGTTATCGAAATTAGTTACGGTCGGAATTCTAGCAGGTTTCTCCTCTGTAATATTAGTAATGCTGATGGGTCAAAGCCGCGTTTTTTATACTATGAGTACCGATGGTTTATTACCCAAGGTATTTTCTGACCTTCATCCAAAATTCCGCACACCTTATAAGAGCAATATCATACTCTTTATTTTCGTTGGGCTTTTTGCGGCATTTATTCCAGGTAGTGTGGCAGGCGATTTAACATCTATTGGAACCCTCCTGGCGTTTGTGCTAGTATGTTTGGGTGTTTGGATTTTACGAAAAACAGATCCAAATCTTCCCCGGCCATTCAAGACACCATTGGTGCCATTAGTTCCTTTTCTAGGAATGCTTGTATGCAGCGCTATGATTGTGAGCTTATGGGGGCCAACTCTGTTAAGTGCTTTTATATGGATGATTATTGGACTGGCAGTTTATTTTGGCTACAGTAAAAAGAATAGTAAACTAAATACTTGATAATTATTATATTTTTTAAAGCCGTTCTTCCTTATGCAGAACGGTTTTTTTTATTATTAACTGCTATCAAAAATAGTTTATTTAGCTTGGGTCGGAATACAATCAAATAATTCAAAAACCAGGTTAAGAATAACTGCTCTTTAAAATTAAATCTTACCCATGTAATATAATAACATTCAACAAAGTGCTTCTCAAGATGGAAAACAATTACCGCTGTTTCAATTTTCCCCAACAAACACACGAAATTTTAAACAAGAAGGCTTAAAAGATAGGAATTTGGAGGAGTGCAACAGAATTATTGGATTTATTGTCTATTGAGTTCACCGTTTATCCTTTCGGAAAATTTCCTTTGCTAAAAATCATTTACATTTCATGATTACTAAACTGAATCTGCTCATGTTTTTCAGGTATCGATTGCTGTATTCTTTTGTACTCATGCTATTTTTTTCCTTTAATGGATTATCACAAACAAATTTTAAGGTAAGCGGAAGAGTTATAGATTTTGATACCCGACAGCCTTTAAAAAACGTTAGTATCGTAATACAACAAACCAAAATAGGAACAATAACCAATGACAGCGGATACTTTGACCTGCCGGTACGTGTAACTGATTTTGCCATAACCATTTCCTCTATTGGATATGCTAACTCCTACCGGGAAATTCATTTAATACAGGATAACCGACCTTTTACCATAGAACTCAAGAAAAAAGCAAATGATCAAATGGAGGAAGTAGTGGTCAATGCCAATAAAGAAAATTCTAAGGTGAGAAGGGTTGATATGAATATTGTGAAGATCAATACAGAACTTATCAAAAGAAGCCCGCTCCTTTTGGGTGAAGCAGATATTATTAAAGCGCTGATTTTACAGCCAGGTATAACCAATTCGGGAGAAGGGGCCGGTGGCTTTAATGTTAGGGGAGGTAATGCCGACCAAAATCTTGTACTCGTGGATGGAGCCCCGTTATTCAATACTTCTCACCTATTAGGCTTCTTTAGTTCGGTTAGCCCGGATGCCGTACAGGATGTTACGCTATACAAAGGAGGTATGCCCGCCCAATACGGTGGCCGCATCTCTTCCTTACTTACTATGAATATAAAAAATGGCAATAATAACCGTATTCAATACACCGGTGGTATTGGACCCATGAGTGCACGATTTTTTGTAAATGGACCTGCGATAAAAAACAAATTAACTTTTACAAGCGGATTCAGGGTAGCTTATCCAAACCTGGTGTTAAATCAACTGAAGGAAAGATTTGGTGGCAGTCGTGCTTTCTTTTATGATGGTATTGCAAAAGCCGAATTTTCTTTTAATAGTAATAACAAACTATCCCTAACCGGATACCGAAGCTATGACAATTTCAGATTTGACACGTCAACTTCGTATAGCTGGGAAAGCAATTTGGTTTCACTTAATTATGTTTCTGATTTAGGAATTAAATGGTCCTTTAAATTAAATGCAAATTACAGCCAGTTTATTTCTTCTATTAATAGCCTGGATAAATATTACGAATTCAAACTACTTTCTTCCATCACACAGAAACAATTAAAACCAGTAATCGTATTCCGGCCTACCGATAGACATACCCTGGAGTTGGGTATGGATTATATTTTAGCTTCTATTTCCCCCGGCACCCGAACGCCTGTTTCAGATACCAGTAGTATTAATCCACTGACCATTCAAACAGAACAGGGAAGAGAGATGGCCTTCTTTATAAGCGATCAACTAGATTTTACAGATAAAATCTCTTTGCAGGTGGGTCTCCGTTATGCAGGCTATGATTACCTCGGACCAAAAAATGTTTATTCCTACCTCCAGGGATTACCACTATCTAAGGAAACCATTTCCGATAGCAATTCAATTGGAAAAAATAAAAGCATAAAAAATTATGCAGGAGTTGAACCAAGAATATCCCTGAAAATTGGCTTGCGCGATGATCTCTCTCTTAAGTTGAGTTTTAACAGGGGCCAGCAGTTTTTGCACCTCATTTCAAATACCACGGCTATTTCGCCGGTCGACTTCTGGAAATTAAGTGATCAATATGTCAACAGGCAAATAGGGGATCAGTACGCGTTAGGAGTATTTAAAAGTTTTAAGGAAAATAAATATGATGCATCAATAGAGTTGTATTATAAAACAACTAAAAATATGGTTCAATATAAAGATGGTGCGTTATTATTGTTGAACCCTTATATTGAAAGCGCCTTATTAAATCAACGGGGAAGGGCCTATGGCATAGAATTTAGTTTTTCAAAAAATATTGGCAAGTATACTGGCCAGATAAATTATACCTATTCAAAATCGGAGGTGCAGGTACTTAATGAATTTCCATCAGATATTGTTAATGGTGGAAATTACTATCCGGCAGATATTGACAGGCCCCATAACCTTGCGGTATTATTTAAAATAAAACTAGCTCATGGCTGGAGTTTCAATAGCAATTTTATTTTTACTTCTGGCAGACCTGCTACTTTTCCGGATGGCAATTATACGTTAAATGGAACCCTTGTAACCAATTATTCAAAAAGAAATCTGGATCGCCTACCAGCCTATCATCGTTTAGACGTTGGCTTCTCTTATATTTCAAAAAGATTTCCGGAACAACGAAAATTCAGTGTGTGGAATTTTTCTTTTTATAATCTTTATATGCACAAAAATGCATACTCTATTTATTTTAAAAGAGATGACAACCGGCTTTTAGCTTATCGATTATCGGTAGTAGGTGGTTTAATACCTTCCATAACCTGGAATTTTAATTTTTAATGACCATGCAACTAAATAAACTTTTTTTAGCAATTAGCATACTAACGATAACCGGACAGGGATGTATCAAACGGGTTAATGTAGTTACCCGAAATGAAGAACCCATACTGGTTGTAGAAGGATCTATTACAACGGATACGGTACCCTATACGGTTAAATTAACCTATTCTGGTCTTATAGATTTTAGCGATGATATACCTGATCAATACCTTGAGAAAGAAGCAACGGTAAGTATTTCGGATGATTTGGGAAACGTTGCTCCGTTGGTTTATAAAAATAAGGGTATCTATGAAACAACCGATCCGGCCTACATTGGCAAAGTAGGCAGAAGCTATCACGTAATTGTTTTATTAAAAAATGGAAAAAAATATATTTCTACTCCTGAAAAAATTAAACCACCGATACCTTTTTCTAAGGTGAATGCATCCTTTGTAAATATTTTCAATTTGGATTTGCCAACCTATTTAAATGTTAGCATCGACGCAAATGATCCTGCAGGAGAGGAAAATTACTACCGTTGGAGTTTTTATAGTTATATCATGCGACAAACTAAAGGCGTTCCTTGTGGTTTTGGATGCATTCAGTTTGAATATTGTTACCAGAAATTTATTGACAAGGAAATTCGGATTCTTTCGGATGCTGCGATTAATGGTAAAGAAATTAGAAATCAGTCCGTTGGCCGATGTTACATTTACACATTTGGGAACCCTTATATTGAAATCAGTCAATTAACAACCACCAGAGAAGCGTACCAATTCTGGAAAAGATACCAGGAGCAGCTTACACGCACAGGAGGAATTTTGGACCCACTGCCTGCGGCTATTAAAGGAAATGTATACAATGCTTCCAATACATCCGATTTTGCACTAGGCTATTTTTCTGCTTCTTCGGTTACCTCTAAGCGTGTGGTATTGGTACCTTATAGCATCACCAATTATTTACTGGAAATATCAGCCTTTCATTTTATACCCGAAGATTATATTGCATGCTTTGATTATTATCCCAATTCGTTGGTATACCCGGTACCCGGCAGAATCTATCCACCTCCAACCGGCTGGGAAAACGCTGAAGAATTAAAAGTGTATTGGTAACCAATCGGGAAAAAGAATGAATGTAATTTTTATAATAAAGTATAACATGGCTTTTATCAAACGCTCCAATCAATAGAAATAGAATAAAGAATTGGTTGCTTTGCATTTCCATTTCAGATACTTTCCCGCTTGGCAAGATCACTTTCAACCCTTATTTTTGCCCACTAGATAATAACTATCCGGATTGGGAAAGTATATAGATGCAAAAGGATATTTAGTAATGCAGGGATCTATTTTTTACCTCTCTTTTTTGTACGTTTCCGTTCCAGATTCAAACTATAAATAATACTAATGGGTAGGATATTTGAAGTAAGGAAGTCTACAATGTTTGCCCGCTGGGATCGAATGGCGAAGCAATTTACGCGGATTGGCAAAGAAATTATTATCGCAGTAAAAGCAGGAGGTCCTGATCCTGGATCCAATGCGGCTTTGCGTCGATGTTTTCAGAATGCGCGTAGTGTGGGTATGCCTAAAGACAGAGTGGAAGCTGCTATTAAAAGAGCGCAAGGAAAAGAATTAATAAATTTTGATGAAATACTTTACGAAGGGTATGCGCCGCATGGTGTTGCTATATTGGTAGAAACAGCTACCGATAACCATGTGAGAACGGTTGCCAACGTAAAATCACATTTTAATAAAGGTCATGGTGTAATGGGCAATCATGGCAGTGTAAGTTTTCAATTCAAGAAAATGGGTGTTTTCAAATTAAAACCCCAAGGCTTAAGCGCAGAGGACCTCGAATTAGAATTAATTGATTATGGGCTGGAAGAATTAGGTGAGGGTACTGGAGAGAATGGTGAAGACGTGTTGGTCATCCGTTGCGCCTTTGTAGAGTTTGGACATATGCAAAAAGCATTGGAAGATAAAAAAATCACTACCATAAGTGCTGAATTAGAATGGATACCCACCACAACCGTACCTGTTACGGATGAACAGGCAGAAGATATAAGTAAATTAATTGAACGGTTAGAACAGGATGAAGATGTGCAGAAAGTGTTTCATAATATGGGGTGAATAAAAAAATTAAGGGCCAGAGTTGTGATCCCTGGCTTTTAAAAAAACAATCATAAGAATATCTTTACTTCTTTAAACGCTTTCCTAACTCTTTCAACTTCTTAATCATCCCTGTTTGTGGGCCTTGTCGCATTAATTTGAATTTTTCATCAGACACAAGGATATTATTCATTCCAGGTTTTTGGCTTATTATATTTGTTGGTGAGTAATTATCCTTTTCCGAACAATTTTCATATTCAAATGAGTTCGTTATTATACCGCCGCTTAATGCATCAACATAAGTGGCTTTTAGTGGATATTTTTTTTCGCCAACCTGCCAAACCGTTTTCTTTGGGTTCTGATCATAATAAACTGAAGGGTTGCCAAGTTCATCATATAAAGTAATTTTTTCGCTTGAATACCAATTTTCTCCAGTTCCAAATGCTGCATTTGCCCAGGCGAAAGAGTAAAAAATACCCGGTCTGGCATTAAATGGGTTATTGAATTTGTTGCGGTAAGTGTATTCGGCTTTTGAATTTGGCAAACCCCCTTCATAATAAAACCAACTTTTCAAGTTCCCATTTTCATAATAAGTGTAAGTAACAGAATAGCCAAAGCTTATACTTTCATTATATATCATTTGGCCTTTCTGGTTAAAAACATAATTAACTTCATCGTCAACCTGGTTTGTATTACCTGCATACCAAATTTCTTTAATCACTTTATTTTTTTGATAAATAAATTGAATCGTATTCATAAGGGTAGCTCCATCGTAAGCTCTTGCGGTTTTAAGTTTCTTTTTATTATCATATTCAATTTTATACAAAATGCCATAAAACGGCAGCCACTCGTCAACAAGGCCATTTTTATAGGAGTATTGATCAATTTGACTAAAATCATTTATTGCATCGTAATAATCATATATGGTTAAGCGGCAATCGTTACCCTTTTCGTGTTTGTTATCTTTTTGTTGCTGTCTGAATACTTCATCTAGAGTGCCTGGTGCTCTTGTTTCCTTCCGGCAATTGGTTACAAACAAAATAATAAAAAGTAATAAAGACAATCGGGTTGATAGAATCTTTTTCATAAATAGCGTTTTGTTGATAATGAAATATGTATTCATATAATCTTAGAAGAGTAGCTATTTTACAACTCAATTTCTAATAATCTATATTAATCTTACAAGGGGGCCTGGATCGTTAGAAGAAGTCGTACTGTAACCAAACAAAAAATAACAAGCAGTAACCCCCAATCCAAAAGGCGCTGCATAGGAAAGGGGCTTGCAAAAAGATATCACAGGTAAAAAATTTCGATGCGGATACATTGCATATACAGAGATAGAATCAAACGAAATAGTACCGGTAACGTTTCCCTGTATTACAAAATGAAAGGCATCATTTCTTCCGTTTTGTATAAAGAACCAACAATAATTTATAACAGGGGCAGTACCTGAAAGGCCGTTAAAAACAATTGTAGCAGGATAAGCATCATAAAACCCTGAATGGGGATGAATGCTTTGCCTGCCTAAATAAGAAGAGAAAGAGCATAATGCTCCTTTGGGAGGGATTACTTCAAAGCGGTTTTTACATTTACCGGTTTTGATAGAATATACTGCTTTTATTGATTCATTTAGCCCAACCTGAATTATTGGTTCCATTGGTGCCCCACCACCCGATATACCGCTGCTGTCAACCAAAAAATCCTGAATAACATAACGTACCGGTTCACCGGGAAAGCCAGGATATTTTGTGAATGTGTGCCCGATACAACATGGTATCAGCGTTTCCCTTATTGGCTGTGGGCGCCACATCAGCAATTCTTCTATGTTAACAGATTCAGCTATCGGGTTAAACTCCGGAGCTTCTGCATATTGAATGTTTTCCATACTTTTCACATTTATGATTTGTTCATTAAAAGCTGTATGCTGTTGTGCCAATGCCTTAAAACGGGTTTTCTATATATAGATTTTGTTTATTATTTTTAAATACCTGAAATTAAACCTCACTAAACCTTCCGCCAATAGGGATTTATCCCTAAGCATTTTAATAATATGAAAAAATCATATTCCATCCTTAAACCAATTAACTCAAATACGCTGCGACTTACTTTCGGTTTTAATAACCCGCTGGAAAAGAAAGTAAATCCTTTTGAAATCATGGAACCTGCAATAAATCATTTTGAAAAATTTGCTATAGGGCGTTATTTCTGGTTCATTGTTGATTTAAGAAACTGGATAACCGTTTGCGGCGGCGGTGAATTAGAAAGTATGACTTCTTTAAAAAAGGAAAATTTCTTTAATGACGATCATCATAAAATATATGAGATTACTTACTCTGATGATATACCGCATGTTACAGCTTTCAGCAGATATTGGGTAAATTATTATTTAAGTATGCCTCTGGAACACAGGCCTTATTCAAAAATGACAATCTACTTCCGTATCAAAAACGCAATGAATAATTACTACTGGATAATGGTTCAGTATTCGGATGCTATTTTTGACAGCGATGGTAATTTTGTATATGGTTTAGTATTTGCAACCGATATTTCACATTTAAAAAAAGAGGGCGTCCCAATGATGAGTATTCTTGATACGTATGATGGGAACTGTCAACAATTTTTTTGTTCTGATTTAAAAAACCTAACAAAGCAAAACCTTATTCATAATCTGTCCACAAGAGAAAGGGAGGTATTGCAACATCTTGCCATGGGATGCAGCAGTAAACAAATTGCATCGCAGCTAAACCTCTCTGTTAAAACAATTGATAATCACCGGCAGAATATGCTGCATAAAACAAATAGTAAATCAACAGCAGAGCTGGTCGCTTACAGTATTACAAATGGATTTTTATAAGATACTATTATACCCTTAATTTTATTAATTGAACAGGCAACTAATATGAATAACCGGATAGAAGGGTTGGAGCCGAATAATTATTAGTGCTGACTTAGAATAGAAAA
>JBJXDV010000304.1:0-3942 GCA_046153465.1 Chitinophagaceae bacterium | reverse complement strand
GGAACGCTTTAAACCTCACAAACGAATTTTCTACCCACAAACTGTTCCGATGGAACAAAAACTACCTGCAGTTCTCTAAGAATTTTTAGGTTCTTTTCGCCAGTTTATTCAAGATGCAAAAAAGGTTTATTTTGTTTAATGAGGAATTTGATGTTGAGTACTCCTTTACTTATTGAAATTAAATTTAAGAAACATACCCGCGGCAACATACGAAAAACCGAATGACTTCGTCGCCCCGTAGGGACATCCGGTGGTTAGATAAATTATTAACGACGGCTCTACGTTCCATCGAAACGTTTCGTGTGCCACGCGGAAATTTAATATTCGAAAGCATTTATTTATTGAAATAAAATCTAAGAAACTTACCCGTGCCAATACACGAAAAATCGAATGGCTTCTTCGTTCCATAGGGACATCCCATGGGTAGACAATTTTTTAACGCCAGCTCTACGCTCCATCGGAACGTTTCGTGCACCGCTCAAAAATTATATATTCGCAAGAATTTATTTATTTAAAAAAATAAGTAAAACTTTACCCGCGCCAATACACGAAAAGTCGAATGTTCCTCTTCTCCCGGTAAGGCTATGTTTTCTAACCATTCGCTATAATACTAAAATTTCAGCCCTACTGGCCTTTTCATAAAAACAACATAGTACATTATTGACATTATAAGGAATCGTTTAACATTTTAAAAGTAGGAATTAGCCGAAAATTCATCTATCAATCTTTTGCCTTTATTTTTAATTAATTCGAATTGCTATTGCAGAACTGATTTTCACTTTTATAAATATAACTGTATTTGAATGTTCCAGGCCATCTATTCTACCAACAGCGTAATCTTTATCGGCTTTCAGCAATTTATTATTAATGCGAATGCTTTGAATAGTTGTTGTAAAGTTTTCAAGTACAAGAGGTAAGTTATATGCCGGAGAAGCAGCAGAGGCATTTACTTTCAATTCTACAGTTTTTTGTAATGCGTTTGATACATTAAGCAGGTATGCACGCTGATATTTATCGTATACAGCAGTTATACCAGAAGATATGTTGCTTATCATTGCAGCATTATTCCACGATTTCGCCAATAACATTAAGGAATCTATTGGCTCGCTTGTCATTCCCTTTAAGGAAGAAGCCCAATAGATGCCATCACCTTTTTTTTCTACAATTTGCATATCACCATTCGAACCTGTCAACGAAGAGTGAGAAGGCTTATCGGGGGCCACTGCGTTTCTTCCATCGCTCATCACCTGCTGAACCGGCCAGTGATTCCAGTTTGGAAAACTAGTGTACTCTTTCATATTGCCAAATGAAAATGGCTGACATACTCTTTTTTCATCAAAGATGCTATAGGGTTTATATGCAGATTTGAAATTAATATATTCTATCGGCTGATATTTTGGGGAAGTAAACATTTTCAATTTGGGTGGACCATCCTTCCAGGAATAAGATTCCTTGTTTCCCTGCATATCCATAAATGTAAGTGCTTGAATACTTACATTATCCTGTGGCCTTGTGCCTGGTTGACAAAAGAAAATTGTTTCCTGCCATTGCATAGAACCTTTATCTGTTTCATAACGTTTGCTCCAAAGTACCTGTTTTCGGGCGGCTATACCATCGGGATAGATTGTCCAGTATTCATCTACCCAATCACTCCACCCATTTTCATCTTCCGGGAATAACTGGTGCTTAATTCCTGCTAAGGCATACCGCCAATGTATCACTACTCTTGCTGCTGTATTTTCAATCAGTCTTACATGCGAATAGCGTGTTTGTTTATCACCCATTGCTTCATAACATTCACCAGTACCCCAATGCTCCAGACTTTGATCAGTCATCCACATATTTTTTTCATTTACAATTGCCGGGATATATCCTGTACCACGCCAAAAAATAAAACGTACCGGGCTGTTATCAAAACGAACTACAATATCCGGCAGCTCACTTCCGCGCCATAATGCATCCCATCCCGGTGAATATTTCAGTTGGGTATATACTGCACCAAATTTAGCGGGACCCGCAGGACCGGAAGGCATTTGCCGGAATTGCAAAGGCTGCTTTATGGTTGGCGTTGCTTCCTTATATTTTGTTATAATTTCATTTGCTGATAATACATTGGGATAGATGTATAACTCATCGATCAAACCATCAAAGCGATTATTGGTTTTTATAAAAGAACTGGTTGCCCGTTCAGTATTGGCCGCAGTCGTTTTGGTTTGTGTTTTACCAATACTTAACGAACAAGTATCGCAAAGTGTACTATTTCCCGGCAAAGGAATACTCCCAACATTTTCTCCATTGAGATAGAGTAAAATTGCTTTCGTATTTTCTACTACCATTGTTACATGGGCCCATTGCAAAAGCGGAACTACTTCTGTTGAAATACAAGTTATCCATTCACCTTTTACTGCAACAGAACCAGATAATTTACCGTATTGATTTATTCCAAATAAATAGCCAGTTTTAAATTCACTTTCTTTATCAGCAATGGCGGCAACAGCTGAAGCATATTCCTGTAGGGCAATCCATGCTTCAATGGTAAAACTATTGGAAGATGCTACATCATTTGATGCAACCATATGTTCAGTAAAATATCCATCAAACAATTGTGCCCTTCCTTTTACCCCGATAACGGATCCCTTGTCAAAAGATTCGATAAAATAACCAGGCTGGCCAAGCGCTATGTTTATAGAGAACAATAAACTGGAAATAAGAAAGCATTTATTTTTCATTCACTGAATTTTTAAGCATTCATTTTTAATAAAAGATTATTGTACTTTTCTTAGGTTCAAAATTTACTATTTCTTCTTTTGTTCTTTCAAAAAAAATTGATACTTTATTCTCGGGTTTTAATCTTTACTTATAATCCCATTGCTTATTCATCACAGGAATTAATACCTGCTGCACTTTAAGTAGCAATTCATTGTTCAGGGGTTCTTCACTCCATTCTATATTTCTAATAACGGATTGCGGATTGGATGAACTGAACATGGTAGTGGGAATATTTGCATGCTGACTTGAAAATTGTATAGCCAGTTTTGCTAGCGGTGTTTCATGTTCTTTGCAAAGTGTCGCCGCTTGTAAAAAAATGGAGCGCTCTTCTTTGTTAGCCGGATGCCATTCGGCAGGCCCTCTATTGGTTAATAAGCCACTACCGAAAGGGGAGGCATTGATTATCCCGATTCCTTTTTCTTTCGCTATTGGAATCAATTGCAACAAACTGGTATCATTTAAACAATAATGATTGTGCACCAACGCTGCGTCAATGTCATAACCTTCAAAAATGCGTTGCCATAAATCCATTGGATAAATACCAAAGCTAACCGAACCAATGCGCCCTTCTTTTTTTAGCTGATGTACCGTATCTAATCCTTCAGTTAGTGCCCACTCTGTATGTTTTCGGTTTTGATATTCGATATCGTGTATATGTATGATGTCGAAATAATCTGTTCCTAGCCTTGATGCACTTTCTGCTAAAGATTGATAAATTGTTTTTGAGGAATAATCAAGAACATTGTTCCCATAATTCGTTGGGTCGGTGTACTTACCCACTTTAGTAGAAAGAAAATAACGGCTACGATCAATACCGTTCAAAGCTTTTCCTAAAACAGTTTCTGATACTGTTCCTCCATAGGCAGGTGCAACATCAAAATAATTAATACCTGCATCCAATGCAGTATGAACAGCTTTTATTGCTTCGCTTTCATCTATTGAATGGAAGACAGCACTCAATGATGATGCTCCAAAACTGATTTTTGATACCTTCATACCCGTACTTCCCAATAAATTATATTGCAATGTTATCCGTTTAGTTGAATAATGAGATACAATATAGTGACGGTTGCTATTAATAGTAGGGTAACCATTCTCGGGTCGCTCAATCCTGTAATTTTTCCACGTAAAAAAGATAATGGATGATCCCAGCACACTTTAGCAACCAGTTCT
>JBJXDV010000303.1:0-2889 GCA_046153465.1 Chitinophagaceae bacterium | reverse complement strand
CACAAAATCAAACGCAATAACTGATTGACCACTTTGAGGCGCAAATTCCCAAAGAATCACATTTTTAAAATTTTTTAACGAATGGGATTCAGCCAAGTGAGCGGCATTTTGTTTTTCATGTTCGGTTAAAAACAATACAGGCTGTAATGGCACGGTCATTTTTCCTGGATAGGCTCTCAATATCATTCCTCTGATTGTTCCATCGTATAGTGCAAGATTTCGATCATCATTATGTGTAATAATAACCTTATCCCAAATTCCTTCTCTCTGTTCTCTTTTTATTTTCTTTAAAAAAGCTCTGAATGCAAATACGTCGCTTTTAGGTACATCGTTTACTTCCTTTACTTCATCAACGTAGGGGTTATTGAATATGATATTTTTGCAAAATCCGGCAATAGCCCATGTTAGATGAGATGATGGATAATCATTTTTAATTTGTCTTGCAACGGCAGTTGCGTATAAACAATCACCATTAGAAAACAATTGAACTAAGAATATTTTTTGCCTACCCATATACTTACTTCATCATCATTTCAGCTAACTGTTTAAACTCAACTTCATGATACCATCCCGCTGAATGTATCAATGTTACATCTGCTACCAACTTTTCATACTCTGCAACAAAACCCGGCTTAATCACAACATGCTTCAGCCAATCCAATCCGACCATATTAAAACAAATCTCAACCCATTCTTGAATAGAAAAGCCTGCACCAGTTGCAATGTTTGCCTCTACCACAGACTCCTGATTTACCAATTGCCAAATGCCTTTTACTATATCTCCCGCAAATCCATACTCCTTTATTACTGATATATCTCCAATTTCGAGCTTTTCAGTACTTCCGGCCGCAATACGCTTTGCTGATTTGGCAATTTTCATCGTCATGTGTCTCTCTGAACGTAAAGGGCTATCGTGATTAAAAAAATACCCTACATAAGTTTTTATCCCTAATCTTCGATAATATCTGGCAGCA
Organism: Chitinophagaceae bacterium; assembly: GCA_046153465.1. GTDB lineage: Bacteria > Bacteroidota > Bacteroidia > Chitinophagales > Chitinophagaceae > Endoryza. Next base: position 1,915 of record JBJXDV010000303.1, on the reverse strand, counting down.
TATACAGATTGTATTCGGCATATTGAATAAGCGTCTCGGGCTTCAAAAGCGTCAGTTTCCATTATGGGCCTATTATTATTGACAAACTGCAAACCGCTGCCAGAAATAAAAATCCTTGAAGTTGGCGAATAACTCTTGGTAGCTTCTAAAATATTTAATGTGCCTGTAGAAATGGTTTCATGATTTTCAAACAAAGCTTCGTGGCGAGTAGTTGAATTGGCAGCTAAATGAAAAATATACTCTGGTTTCAGCGTTTCTATTAATTTAGAAACCTGCTTAAAATCCGATAGGTTGATTTTTAAACCATCACCGTTGCGGGATATGCCGATAACTTTTATCCCCATTTGGCTTAATAACTGCGTTAAATAGAATCCATCCTGACCATTAACACCAAATATCACTGCTTTCATCTTACTTGTTTTTTCGAACTACGAAAGTAGCAAAGGTGTACTGGTACTTACCCAGGTAGTTAAAATCGGGCTCAGCGCAATCCCATTGTGGTTCATCAACTAACCTGCAATCGGGCATGTTGGCAAGAAGCCTCTCTTGCAGGTCACACTTTGTATAAAACCGTATATCAACTTCTGGCTTTGGCTGCCCTTTTGTCCACCCATCTTTATAATCACATGTAATAATAGCAATACCATCGGGTGCCAGCAAATCGTTTATACATCTAACAAAACTTTCATCATCAGGATCATGCTCAATTACTGAAGTAGAGAAAATAATATGATAAAAATCCTTTTTTACAGTTGGCTTTGTATAATATTCCTGTAAATAATAATTCAACATCGGATCAATTTCCTCTATTTTGTATCCCATCTTTATCAGAGCCATAGAAGCCGTGTCCTCATAACTGCCAACACAAAGTATATTAGGATTTGAGAATTCAGGAATGAATCGATTTACTGTGTCAAAAACAAAGGCCTGTTGAACATTCGCTTCAGCAATTTTTTTAGCCATTGTCCTAGGAACAAGATTTATAAGTGTGTCAATAGCAGGTTTATAAATTTCACGTGCTTTGTTATCCAAAATTGTATTGAATGAAAAACCATCTGGAAATTGAATTGTGTTGTATCGTGTGGACGCATCAATTTCCAAATTATCTTCTGTTGCTTTATTCGAATCCCGAAGCCAGGTAAAGGTTTTATCAGGAAGAGAAAACAATCGGTTTACTTTTGAGAGGATCGTTCGTTTATATCCCATAAATACCTTGACAGGATTCTTTACTTTATTCAAAACGGAGTTAATAATTCGTTCGTACTCCCAAAGAATATTCTCTTCACTATAGTCTTCAAAATGCTTTTCTAAAGGGGCGAAGCCATTTGAAATAATATTCTTTAATGAATTTCTGCTTACACAAACAGAAGGCTTCACATCAAATAAATGCCGAAACATAATGCTGTTAGAAACTGCAACAGGTCTTTTTACTGCTAATGCATTGTCAATAGTGCTTGACAAACCTCTGCCTCCTTTATCTTCATATAGAAAAACATTAATAGTGTTTTGTGCCAAAAAATCAAGCATTGATTTTTTTTCCAGAAAATCATGAGTAATAACTAATTCAATACCCGGTTTTTTTAAAAGCTCCTTACACTTTTCAGCAATCAGTCTTGCATTAGTCCCATCTTTATCGCCAAACTCTGCAAAAGGTATATTAAATCGAATGAAAGCTTCATCAAACTCGGCTTGAACTAAATCTACAATTTTCTCAAACCCTTTTTTGGGGGTTCCAAAACCAAAGCTGCCAATAGTGGTTTTAGCAGGTAAAGGAAATAAATTTTGATATTGAGGAATTAATCTTCCTGTTTTATAAACAAAGGGATTTTTAAGTAGAAGTGTAGGGTCAGGTGCCAGATAAAAATCAAACAGGGAATTGCTTAATTTTTCATATCCCACCATGATATACTCATTT
>JBJXDV010000302.1:0-3590 GCA_046153465.1 Chitinophagaceae bacterium | reverse complement strand
ACCATATTTCGAATCATTAAAATGAAAGCCGCCTAATTTACCTTCCATTAATAAAAGGGATACAATTTGTTCGATATTGGCATTGGGTAAATGGTGCCCGAGGTCTACTAACGTATAAGCTTGTTTGCCCAATTTACTTGCATATAAATAAGACTGCCCCCAATCGCCCACAGTAGTAGAATAAAAATTTGGTTCGAATGCTTTGTATTCAACAAACAATTTCCAATCGGCTGGCAATGCATGGTATACTTCTTGTAAACTTTCCAGTGTATTTTCAAATGCATTTCTAAAATTCAATTGTCCCGGAAAACAGGACCCGTCACTTAACCAAACAGTTAGGGAGGAGGATCCAAGTTGAATACCATATTTTATTACATCGATATTATGTTGGATGGCTTGCTTACGAATATTTTTATTTACATGTTGCATAGATCCAAACTTATAACTATGTACCTGGCCGGGTTGATCCTGAAAGGTATTGGAGTTCATGGCATCAAATTGCAATCCATGTTGGGCTGCTAACTTTTTAATTGCCGAAGTATCTTTTGGTATATCCCAGGGAATATGCAGTGAAATTGCGCCAGCCGATTTACTTAATGCGTGTAACAAACCAACATCTTCTATTTTTTCTTCAAGACTACGAGGTTCACCTCCACCGCTAAATCGTCCGAAACGCGTACCTCCTGTACCCAATGCCCAACTCGGGATAGCGACCTGAAAATCTATCAATTTTCGAATAATTCTTTTCACAAAAGGCACTTCCAGTTGAATATGCTCATACCGTCGATGGTGAACCGACATCCTGTGTTCGTTATGTTGATCGATCTGTTTACTTGTAATTAGCATATGTACATTTTATGGCAAATAAAACACTTCTTTCAAAGGGATACTCACCGGCGAATTGTCCGGGTTACTTTCCATAATATCTTTCATATAAGTCCACCAACGTTGCATCACCGGATGTTTCGGTAAATCAACGAATGCAATCTCCTTTTCAATTTTTAACACTCCGAACAAAAAACCAGTTTCTGATTCTAAAAAAATAGAATAATCCACTATACCGGTTTTTATTAAGAGTTCTACCAGTTCGGGCCAGATGGCTTCATGCCTCCGTTGGTATTCTTCTTCCTGCCCTTTATTTAATTTCATTTTAAATCCTACGCGAGTCATATGGATTATTATTTACTCATCAGTACTTGTTTCCAAAAATCAGTATTTGTAGTTTTACATTTTTTACAAACCACAGGAAAGTTATTTGCTTTTATAACAAATTTATTATTTCGGAACAATGCATGAGCCGGAGTAAAAATTGTATCACAAAACAATACCCTCGCCCCGCCTTTTATTTCAAATGAGTTATTCTCAATTACTATATTTCGAAAATCAGTTTCATTAAAATATAATGCGGCTGCCACGCCATTAACTACATTTTTGTTTTCCACTACAACCTTGTTATCGGCTATCCTTGTATTGGTTACTGGAAATAACTTTCCAGCACCACTTATAGTTATCGCGCCATAATTATTTTTAAGCCCGTCGTTGCGGCTACTATTATTAATTATTAAATTATTGGTAAATGGATTGGGAGAACCAAATTCACAAACCAGGTAACCGGCTCCCTCATTATCATACGAAATGCAATTACGAATGGTGCAATTGGAAGACCCACCATCAATATCAAAGCCACCACCGTCGTGAACGCAGGTACCCGAATGATTGTGATGAGAGATCGAATGCCGAATAAAACCCGATTGACAATTCCAAACCCAGATACCAACGGGTCCTCCACCAACAGAACGGCAATCCGCGCCATTTTCATAAGCTTCACAAGAATCAATCAAAAAATTTTTTACTCCCGACAAAACAATTCCATTTCCAGAATGATTATCTGTTTTGGTAAGAATACCACGGTTATCAAAAGCCTTGCAACGGACAACACTAAATTTTTGGTGAGCAATTGCTGGATAAGCAGCTAAGGAGGCAATCCCAGCTTCCCCATTGTTTGTTGCTATACAATTTATAATATTTACGTTATTAAACCCACACAACGTATCCTTTTCCGATTGTATAAGTATTCCATAAAAATGAAATCCTTCTACCACACAATTTTCAATGTTAATATTTGCAAGCTTTGAAGAGGCCACATCTCCATAAAAATGAATACCGCTTCCTTTATTAACACCTACACCATTTCCGGTAACAACAATATTACAAATCGTTATGCCACCGTTATTGTAAACCATTATTCCAGTTTCATTTTCTGCATTAATGGTCGCTTTCCCTTTGCCATATGAACTGATAACAACTTTACGAAATACGTCACCCTCATCGTTTTCGTCTAACCGCAAATTTCCATTAAAGGTTTCTCCTCCTTCAAATAAAACGCTATCTCCTTTTTGCAGGGTAAGTTGGTTTATTTTATCTATAGTACGCCAGGCAGTCTTTGGGCTCAACCCATTGTTAAAGTCATTACCCGAAGAACTAATATAATAGGTATGACTCGTTACCGAAAACAAGTTTATTAACGCTGTGAAATATAGGATTACCGTTACCATAATTTTTTTAGGTTTCAATTCCCACTCTCTTTTCAGTATTCAATTCTACATTCTTTATTCTGTATTCTCTTTTTTTCTCTTTCCTCCTCCTTTCTCTTTCTCCTCCTATCTCTTTTATCCTCTTTCCCTCTTTGCCCTATCTCACAAATCCCATCGCAACCCCTCCATCAACATTTAATACATTACCAGTTGATTTATTAAGTAATCCGCCTACGTAAGCAAAACAGGCATTCGCAATATCTTCCGGTAAAATAATTTCATTCAGCAGGGTTCGCTTCGCATAATAAGCAGGCAATTCTGCCACCGTAACTCCATAAGCTTTTGCTCTTCCCTCGGCCCAGGCTCCTTCCCATATTTTACTATCTGCGATTACCGCATCAGGGTTTACCACGTTTACGCGTATCCTCTCTTTACCAAGTTCAGCAGCATTCAACCTGCTTAAATGCAACTGTGCTGCCTTAGCGGAGCCATAGCCTGCATTATTCGGCCCCGAAACAAGTGCATTCTTACTTACGATATTAATGATATCGCCTCCTAAATCTTGTTTGCGCAAAACGGTGAGTGCAGACTGAGTTACCAGGAACTGGCCTTTTACTAATATATCGTACAATAAGTCCCAATCTGTTTCGGAATGTTCTTCTATAGGTTTTGAAATAGAAATACCTGCATTGTTCACTACAATATCAATTCCTCCAAAATTTAATGCAGCAATATCAAAGGCCTTTTTAATAGAATCGGATTTTGTTACATCTAATAAAGCAGTTGTAAAAACATCTTCTGAAAACAGTTTTTTAAATGCTTCGGCTGCTGATGAAAGCCTATTCTCATCATTATCGTTAAGTACAACACAAGCTCCCTCGCCGGCCATTTTTTTCGCAATTGCTTTTCCAATACCACCGGCACTACCAGTTATCAGTACAATTTTACCCGATAGCGCCTTTGGTTTCGGCATCCGTTGCAATTTTGCTTCTTCCAACAACCAGTATTCTATATTAAAGGCTTCCTGCTTTGGCAAGGATGTATATTCCGAAATGG
>JBJXDV010000301.1:0-7771 GCA_046153465.1 Chitinophagaceae bacterium | reverse complement strand
TCTTTCTTTTAATTCTTTTAAAATAAATGATGATAATTCGATAGGAGAATAAAATTTATTACCTAATTGTACTTTTACCAATCGATCTGTATCGTCATCAATAATCTTATAAGCAAACGATGAGGTTCTATCGCGCAGATCATTATACGATTTTCCCATAAGTCGTTTAACAGAAAAAATGGTTCGCTCTGGTTCAGCAATTAGAAATTGTTTTGCAGCATCACCTACCACCACTGAGGAGTCTGCATTTAAATGAACAATTGACGGAACCAGGCTAGCACTATTATGTTCTTTAAGGGCAACCGGCTGCTTTGTTTCGGGGTGAATAATGGCAACAAGGCTATTGGTAGTACCATGGTCTATTCCAACAATCATGTCCTGCTGTTGTAAACTGCCTGTAGATATATTGATTGAAATTTTGGCCATAAATATTCTTTCACTATTTAATAGCGAAGTTACCAAAATAAAAAGGCTGCCCGAACAGGCAGCCTATAAGCTTTTTTCGAATTCAGAAATTATCTCATTAAATACATTTTACCATAGCCATTATTAAAGTACTTATCGGTATTATCTCCTTCTGCTTTATACTTATCCATTTGCTTGCCATTTAGAGTAGTAACAACACGATATAGATATACTCCATTACCAAGCTTTTGCCCAAACTGATCGGTTCCATCCCACTTAAACTCCGTAATATTTCTTCCGATGTGAAGCGGCCCCAATTCATCTTTAGTAATTTCTCTTACTACTTTTCCTGTTACTGTAAGTATTTGAATTTTTATATTTTGGGGCACTTCGCTACCTGTAACCGTAAACACAAATGCAGTGGAAGTACTAAATGGATTAGGATAATTCAGCAAATTAGAAATCATAGGTTTTGAAATCACCTTGAACGTTACGCGGTATTCAATTTCTCCTGCCTTATTACCACTTCTATCCTTTCCTTTAACAATCAGTTCGTATTCGTCTCCTTCAGGACTAAACTGTTTATTAAACTGTGGATAAAAATCAATTGATGCTGTATTATCGGCTCCATTGCTGGCCGGAGTGAATCGAAGCGTATCATTATCGAAACGGAAGGTGCGAAGACTTCCATCCGGATACCTTACCTGCACCGAACTTAATGCTGTATCATTCAATAACAGAAATTTTGCTTCATCTTTCAACTTTATTGTAATATGAGGTTTAGCAGAAACAATATCTCTATTCAGAATGTGTACCCCATCGAACGTAACATCGAGCAACGGATTTGTTTTATCAGGTCTCACATAAAAATTACGATACATGAAATTATTAAAATGATATTGTTCGGGCTGATCATTATCCGGGTTAATATCCAGATACATAATATTCTGTTCAGGATATTCTTTAGTATCAAGCGTAAACCTAACCACTACAGAGTCGCCACTGATGATAGGTCTATTTTTTGGTAATACTATTGTATGCTGCACATTACTTCTGTCTATTATAATCAGCTTAACTCTTATGCTATCAAAAGCAACTTTGCTTATATTTTTAAATGCAATACTAAACTGGAGTGGCTCTCCAATCTCAAGCGTATCTTTTGAGTTAAATAATAAATTCGGTGCAATAGCTCCCTCGGGAACCGGTGTAAAATGAATGCGCCAGTATTTTAATTGGTAAGGTGTTAATTTGATGGAGTCAAGATTACGCATTCTTAACTTCATATAGGGATACTGCACCGGGTTAACCGAAGAGACATCAAAATTCTGAGTGGTAAGATCCAGTTTATATAAAACTGTTTCTGTATTGGTTGCATCGATACCAATTACCTCTACTTCCGGATAATCATCTGTTGGATTTTCAAGACTTGATCCTCTCCAGATAACCTCCTTCCATTGTTTAGAAGGTCCGAATTTAGGGGAAGTAATATAACCAAGCGTATCTGGAGATGTTGCACTTACTACCAGGCTTATTTTATCAAATATGCTGTCAGAAAATTGCGATTTTGGAACAAATGATGGATCTCCTTTTTTATACATGAATGAAAAAGTTCGTGGCTTGTTATAGGAATCAAGATCTGTAAATCCTGCAAATAATAATTTATGATACAGAGAATTATTTGACCCATACCGTGAAGTATCTGCTTTCCACTTATCAACAAAAACACTTCCGGCAACAGAAAAATGTGCATTCGCTCTTACTGTTACATAGGCTCCGTTAGGAATCACATTTTCCATGAAATCCATTGCTTTCTTACGGTTTGCACTATCCGTAAAAAGATACTGGAAGTTATACTCCCGTTGCGAACCACAAACTGCTCTGAAACTATTATACAATCCAGTTGATCCCGAATAATCATTTCTCCATGGCTTAAAGGTGAGTGGATCAAAAACATTAAATATAAGTTCATTGTAATTACAACCCGGCCCGATAATACTCTGTTCATTAACGGTCATAACAAATGCACCCTGTTGATCGGCCCCATAAGGGAATACTGCATTTCTTATAAATAAATTATTAAAATTATCTCCAAACTGCCATTTACGGCCTGAGTCAAGTTTAATTCTTGTAACGGCAGAATTCAAATGCTGATAATAATGAGATTGATTAAATCCTTCCTCAGTTCCATTAATATATATAAAGGAAGAGTTATTCCAACGATAATCTCCACCAGGTGCTGGTGCCAGTGACACTCTCCAATAATAAACGGTGCTATCCATATAAGTGATTCCCGGAACAAATTCAATAATACCCCCCGGCGAAGATTGAGTTTTTGAAACCTTCAAGGAAGAATTAAATTTTTCTGTTGTATCTATTTCTAATACATAATCTTTTTGACTACTAAAAGGATTGGACGTGGAAGCAAATAATTTTTGAGTGGAATTATTAACGATGGCATAAGCATTCGGGAAAATGGGGCGTGCCTCATCTTCGAAAATAAAAAACTCTTTGGTTGCCGTATTATTATTCTCGGCCATTTCATCAAACTTCAGGTCTGAATCTATTGTTGCAATAATCTTGTTAACCCCCTTATCACGGGTAGCAATAATGGGAACATTTAACAATAACGAATCAGCATAATGAATTCCTTTTATTTTCTTGTTATAGATAACACTGGTGCTTCCATCGGGATACTGCCGCTTAACTTCAATTCTTACAGAATCATTAATCGCTTTCCCGAGGTTAACTACTTTTATTTTCAGTTGAAAACTATCTTCTGCTATCGAAATGAAAGATGGATTAATTTTTATCAATGGCTCTTCAATCACATAATCAGGTTTGGGCTGTACATTTAGTTTAATTGCCGGGTCTCCATGCAAAGTAATTTCTTCAATATGCATACGGGAATAATAATCGAAGGGCCCAGTAGCATTCACCAGTCCCTGCAGAGCGGCCTTATTTGTTTCTCCAAGGGAGTTTCCATATTCTTTTTTACCTACAGTATTGTATAAGCTGCTAAGAAAAATATTTAAGTAATTAACGATACCAAAATGGGTACTCGCTAAAAAGGCAATGCTTCCGCGCTGTTTTGCCAACACAAATTTTTCAGATAGCGTTTCATTAACCAGCATCCGCTGAGGATAGTAAGTATAAAAATTTCCAGCATTACATCCGTTTACAAAAAATACAGGGTATTTGCCCTGGTTATTATAAGACTGTGGATTATCAAGATTAAATTCGAGTGTAGTTGAGGAGGAGTGACCAAAATAGGTTAGCACACTTATCCCTTCTTCAAATAATTCAGTAATCCTTTCAGTACTCAGCTGCTCAACGGGATTAGCAGATGTTTTACAAAAAGTATATACTTTGGCACCAAAAAGTGTGTCTTCAATCATTTGTTTGTAAACGGCCATATAATTACAAAGTACGACTCCAAGATAAGGGTCGCTGGCGCCAGTTACGTGAACAACATTCTTCATCCAGTCTCTACCTGCTAAAGTATTCGGTGCTGTTCGCTGAACAAGTTCATATTCTTTTACTTTTTCCAAATAATCTTCGAGTTCCTTTCCATTGATAGCTGCCAGTCGGCCAATTGGCGTCACCGGCACTGGTGTCGAAACATCTGCTGCTGATAAGAGATTGTCTGAAGCAGGATTACCAAAAGTAGGTACCAGGTTAAGCCTATCCGTTAGAGGATCTGCCTGGTTTAACCGATATTCATTATAAGCCATTCCGCGGCCAATAAGAAAAATATTTTTCAGCGGTTGTGCAAAATTTGCCCTAGCATAAAGTATGAAATTTCGTACCGATAAGGGATGCTTCTTGATACCAAAAGCGAACTGATCCACCAGTTCATTAATATCGATCACCTTTGTATTGAAAGAACCTCCATCCGGAGAAGACCTGTACGCCTGGTACTCATCAAGGGGTTTGCGCCCTGCGGTACCATCATTTATTATTGGATTTGAAATGATCAGGTAATTTCCCTGTTTTGTCACATCGGTAAACCTTGTAAAATTTCTTGTTACTAAAGAACTGATGGTTTGATTATTGGAAGGTTCGGCACTCACCAAAACATAACTGGCTTCAGTAGTTGAAGCGGGCAACACAAATCGAATTGTACCAGGCACAGAAATGTCTGCTACGTAACGCGAACCAAAAGTGAGATCATACAAAACAGGAGCAACGGTGCCATTATTGAAGTTGGTAATCTCTAAATAATATCCATCATTGTCTGCAGGCAACTTAAATTCAAAATTGCTTTTTCCATCAAAATCAAACTCACGTGGGTAAGTAAGTTCATAATAAGAAACCACAAACCGGTCACTGCTAACCGGAGAACCATTCGTAAACTTAATGGCAGCAGAATTGCTACTTATTAATGATGTGGGAAAAGGCACCGCCGTATGCACATCATTAAAATAATCCATTAAAGTGTCCTTTATTTCAGTTGCATTAACGCTTACTTTTACAGTTCTGGGATTTAATGCAATACCACTCGCACCAAAACGAAGTGAGGAGCCTGGGCCACCATTAAAAACATATAAATTATTTTGGGTGCTATTTAATGGTCCGCTAGGCAGAATATTTCCACTGCTCCAGTATTCTCCTTTATCGTAAGAGGAAGAATAAACATACTCGCCCACCACTGCAGCGAAACCGAGGTTTATTCTATTCTTAAAATAGTTTCCTACCGTATACATAAAGAAAGGCTCAACCGGTAATGTATTCGATGCTACATCATTCGATGCATCATAAATCATAAAACCCGATTGATTGGTATTTACGCTCAGAAAATAAGAAGAAGAATCGGTAATTAAACTGGTAACATCTGTATGCTGATAAGCCGGATCCCGATACATCGCCTTATCGGCTTTACCATCATTTGGCTTTCCCCAAAATTCTATATATCCATTTGAAGGAAGGGTGCCCGATGGAACAGAAGGATAAAAAGGAACCGGCTGACCATTGCGCCAAAGCTCAAAAAACTGAACCTGGGTATTTCCAATTCCAGATGCATCCAATGCTGCTTTAGAAATCCGATATACACCAGCATTGGCAACTTTAAATTTATAATAAGTTTGATTAAAACGTATCCATTCGTTATTATACTGTTGCGAAACAGCAGCATAACCTGCCAATAATAGAAATAACGTAAAAATTTTCTTCATAGTAAAGAGTTTCAATTTTTTCATACGGATCGGTTATTTTTTTAGTTTTTTCTTTAAATCTGCTTTCAAAGAAAAAACATGGGTATATAACGGGTTCGACTGATTAGCGAGGTTAGTAAACGCATAATCGATTTGAAGGTTGCTGATTCTAAATCCAGTACCTATGCTTGGTTGATAAATCCAAATTTTCTTTTTATTTGTAATGTCTGCATCATCCAGAGTTTTCTGAAAATTATTAATCCCTCCTCTTACAAAAAGAACATCTTTCCACGATAATTCCAGTCCGAGCTTAGGATCAATACTGGCAAAATCGGTAGCTATCACAGTATTCCGCCGACCATCAAACGTAAAATCAAGGTTGAATTCCGCTAATAAATTCAGGCTTTTATTAAATTTAAAATTATAAGCGCCTCCGGCAATTAATCTTGGGGCCGTTAACTCAGCAGATTTTACGGGGATATCATTTTTTGTTACATAGAACACTTCCCGCATTTGATCTGTAAGGCTAAACGACCAGGCATTAAAAGTAGTAGTAACATCACGGGCAACAACTCCAATTTTCCATTTTTTAGCAGTTAGCTGCACACCTGCATCAAACCCAAAACCCCATGAAGAAGCAAAGCTTCCCGCAGTACGATGAATAATTTTCGCATTAATACCAGCATTAAATTTTTTTCCGTTCCGAAGATTTTTTTCCTGGGCAAGTGAAACAATAAATGCATAATCGGCCGATGAAAAGGTTTGAATATTGCTAAAGTTGATGGTGCCATCTGGTTCTACCAGGAAAATTGTATTGGGGATATCGTCAACGGCAAACCGAAGTAAGGATAAACCTAAAACGCGTTTATTATCTTTTAAGGGAAGAACAAGGCTGCCGTAATCATACTTGCCAATTCCGGCAAAATACTCGGCATGCATGAGGTTAAGCTGAGGATAGTCCTTAACATTTACCAACCCTGCCGGGTTCCAGTAGCCAGCAGTTCCATCGCTTACTGTAGCAACTTGTGCACCACCCATGCCAAGACCCCGTGCGCCCGCACCAATATTCAAAAACTCATTAGAGTATTTTCTAAATTGAGCAAAAGAAGGTTGCAGCAATACGATCAACAGTAAAGCTGCGAGAAAAGGTATTCGTTTCATTAAACCGGTTTTCTGAATAAGCAATTTCATTTCTAGACTTTTCATTAGGATTTTGACTCTTATCTCTGGTAAAGTTATTCATGTTAATTCTGAAAATGAACAACTTCCGCTTAAATTGTACAACTTTATCGAACGAATTGCAAAGGAAAATATTGCATTTGGAAACTAAACTAACGGCTAATTCTTATTTTTGCGCAATTCATTGATTTCGTATGCCCTCGAAATAAGATCACACTAATTAATATACGATTTTTAAGGTGCTGAAGTTGGTTGTAAATTTGAGAAAAATGGGGGTATTCACTTAACTGTTTAACTGTCAAAACAAAAAAATGAAATTAGTAGAAGAATTACGCTGGAGGGGCATGTTGCACGATATTATGCCTGGTACCGAAGAACAGTTAAACAAAGAAATGACAACGGGCTATATTTGCTTCGACCCCACCGCCGATAGCCTCCACATCGGTAGTTTGGTGCCTATCTTATTACTCGTACATTTTCAAAAAGCAGGTCATAAACCTATTGCACTAGTTGGCGGAGCTACAGGAATGGTGGGCGACCCTAGTGGTAAAAGTGAAGAAAGGAATTTATTGAGTGAAGAAATTTTACAAAAAAATATTAGCGGTGTCAAAGCGCAGCTCGAAAAATTCCTGGACTTTAATCCGTCAAAGCCTAATGCTGCCGAGATGGCCAATAACTACGATTGGTTCAAAAATATTCCCTTTATTGATTTTCTAAGGGATGTCGGAAAGCATATTACGGTAAATTATATGATGGCGAAGGATAGTGTAAAGAAGAGAATTGAAGGTACTACCGGTATTAGTTACACGGAGTTTGCTTATCAGTTAATGCAGGGTTATGATTTCTATTGGCTCTACCAGCACAAAAATTGTAAACTTCAGATGGGTGGAAGTGATCAATGGGGTAATATGACCACGGGTACAGAATTAATCCGACGCAAAACGGGTGGAGAAGCTTTTGTATTTACAAATTTTTTAGTTACAAAAGCGGATGGAACCAAATTTGGAAAAACAGAAAAAGGAAATATCTGGTTAGAT
>JBJXDV010000300.1:0-2967 GCA_046153465.1 Chitinophagaceae bacterium | reverse complement strand
GAAAAGACTCTTTGGCCTCAGAAGCCTCCTTTGAAGCCAGCAATGCCAATTCAAGGTCTCTTTCGAGTCTTTTTTGTTCGGTAATATCTAAGTGAATTCCAATCGAGCCAATAATGTCGCCTTGATCGTTATAATTGGGTGCACCACTGATCAGCCACCAGCGCGCCTCGCCACGCTTGTTCCGAACGATCATCTCAAAACTATCCGACAACCCCGTTTGTCGCAGTTCATTTTTTATTTTTATTTGTTTTCGGTTTTCTTCACTTAAGAACATTTCGGCTGCTTTCTGACCGACTAATTCTTCGAGCGCATAACCCGATAACTCCGAAAAACTATGGTTACAATATTGAATTCGATCTTCCATATCTACCTCCAATAGCCCCAAGTTCATATTCGCTATAATATTTCGGTATTTTTCTTCTTGTATTTTTAGTTGAAGTTCCGTTTTTTTTCGCAGTGTGACATCCCTGGAATTTGCTAAAACATACCCTTTCCCTTCAATATTCAGGTATTTTACGGTTACTTCTACTGGAAATTCTTCTTGGGTTGTCTGATTGACATTGCGTCCTTCAATCGTAACGAATTCTGTATCTTTCAGTGTTTCTACGTGTTCTAACCAAAGTGTACGATCTTTAAATATTTGTTCAAAATCGCTCACAACGTATTCATTGGCCAATTGCTGTGGAATTCCTAATCGTTTACTGGCTTCATTGTTGATATAATACAGTCTGCCGTCTTCCTCTGATACTTGTATGGCATCAGAAGAATTATTGATGAGACTTTGAAATAATTTTAATTGCTTGTTCGATTGCGTTAAGGTTAGTTTTTGCTGGTTTATTTTACTGACGACTTCTTTTAATTCGTTGTTTGCAATTTCGTTGTTCTGCAATACATGTAAAAGGTCGGTCGTAGAATCGAATAAAGCAAAATCATTAATACTTAGTCCGTGCTCCAGCAATTCATCTGTATTATTGAACCAAGGTGAACCGATAAAAAGATAACAATCATTTTGATCGAGTCGTTCAAATTGGCCTTTAAAAGATAAATCTGGCTTCGATGTGTGGGATAATACGATTAGTTTTCTCGTAATTTGATCCAAATTTTGGTATGGATTTTTTTCTTCCGGTTTCGGGCGAAGAATCAGCCAATTATTGAAAAAAAAGTCTTCTGGTATTAAATCCGGCAATATTTTAGCCATACTTTTTCCAAACGACTCAAGCACGCCGTCTTGTCGAATCAGTAAATAAAATGGAAAAAGATTTTCAAGTTCTTTGGGTGATAATTGGACCGCTTGATTGATCATATCCAAGTCACTTTAAAAATCTCATGGCTACTCCCTTCATTGCGCGTCTGGAGTAGTTCGATGCTGGTTTGTGTTTGATATAATTTTGATAATCCCTGTAAAAGTCCCCGAACAAATTCTTGTAATCCTTCCCTTTTAGAAAAATAATGTACTTGCACGCTGTTGTCTTCTATATGAGAGATTTTGAACTCTGGTGGCGTTAATTTTGGATACATGAGCATGATTCGGGTATGAAAATCGGGCAAATGTATCAAAAAAGCACGCAAAGATTCCCCTCCGGTTGATAGGAGTGATCCATATTTTTCTTTGGCGGTTTTGAGGATCCACCATTCTCCAAATGTAATGAGCACATCGGCTACAGAAATATTCATTTCGTTGGAAACGGCTCCAGCCAATTTGAAAGTAATTTCATCATCATAAGGCTCATTGCTGATAAAATATTCAATATCAATATCGCTTTTTGCTTTGATCGCTTCCCATTTTTCCTCACCAAAGTTGGCGATGACTAATTCTTCTATGGCTTTATTTACAATTCCGTACATAATTTATTGTTTTTTATAAAATTTTCAAAACAAGCGGGGCTAATTTTTTTATTGTTTTTTTATTTCACCAGAGTTGAGCAAATTATAAATAGTAGATTTCCCTATATCTAACTTTTGAGCTACTTCGATGACATTGTTGTTGTATTTTTTTAAAAAATATCCAATAATATCGGCTGTATATGCCTTCAATGTTTTTTCAATTTCCATGTATGACGCTTCCCCTTTTAAGGTTGTAAAAGTAATATCATCATCGCTAATTGAGGTGCCATCACACATCACACATGACAGGTCAATAATCGCTTTGAGTTCTCTTACATTGCCCGGATAATGGTATTTTAATAATTTATCTTTGGCAGACTCTGTCAGTGTTAGTTGTTGCATCTTGTTGTCCTGAACAAACAAATCTATAAAATATTTGGCCAAAATTAAAATGTCCTTCCCGCGCTCTCGAAGGGGTGGTAGTTCGATCGGCAAACCGATAATCCGGTAATAGAGATCTTCCCGAAAAGTTCCTTTTTTTACTTCTTCTGCAAGGTTTTTATGCGTTGCGATCAGCAGTCGCGCATCAAATTTTATGGCTTCATTTCCACCCACCCGAGTGATTTCTCTTTCTTGCAAAACCCGTAGAATTTTGCTTTGAAGGTTTAGGTCCAATTCTGCAATTTCATCTAAAAAAATAGTACCGCCATTTGCATCTTCAAATTTTCCGGTTTTGCGGGCGACTGCTCCTGTAAACGCTCCTTTTTCGTAGCCAAAGAGCTCGCTTTCTATCAGGTCTTTTGGTAGAGCCGCCATATTAACTGCCACAAAGGGCTTTTTCTTTCGATCACTGTTGTAATGAATCGCTTTTGCTACCACTTCTTTACCAGTGCCCGTCTCGCCAGTTATGGATACGTTGATGTTGCTTTTAATGGCTTTTTCAATGAGGCTGAATGACTTGCGTATGGCCTGACTTTGACCAATGATTGTTTTTTCAAAGTTAAATTTGGTCTCCAGCTGCTCTTTGAGTTCCTCTACTTTTTGTTTCAGGGAAGTGTTTTCCCGAATTCGAACAATACTGTTCCAAAGCAGGTCTTTCGCATTGTCATCTTTTATGATATAATCGTACGCACCCTTTTTGAG
>JBJXDV010000299.1:0-5870 GCA_046153465.1 Chitinophagaceae bacterium | reverse complement strand
CAGGATCCAATCGATCCTGCAAGGATTACGATAATGAGGAGCATTTTTATATTGACGTAGCGCATATTCGAAATTGGTTTTTTTACTTTGTATTGGTCAAAAGTAATCATAGCAAAACATACTTATTAAGTAACGCTTAATTTATTTTTTTGCGGGCTGCCAAAAGGTACTGTGTGTAGTTCAGGTTATAAACATGCTCTTGATCATATAGCATCAAAACGGCAGAATTTGCCCACACGGTAAATCCGGTTCCGTGGTTGAATGATGATAGGTGGCAAAGAGAAGAATAAATAGGTTCGAAAACGAGTAATAGAATTTATAGGCGTTTAAGGGCTCGGAATAATTGTAAAGCTCATTATTGAAAATGTTTTTAAGGATAGAGTAATGGTATCGGTTGTTGGTTTATATTTGAATCAGGACAATTGATTTTCCATTAATAGTACGATATGACAGTTCATTTTGGGTACGATAAAAAGCAAGTGTTAACCGGACTGCGTAATCATTTTTTCGGTAGACCTGAAATAAGAATTCTGATTATACTTGTAAATGTGTTTGCCATTACTTCTGCAATACTTTATTATTTCAAGATTATTCAGCCGCTTTCTTTTCTCTTTTTTTCATTGATGTGGTTTTTATTATGGATAACAGTAAGAAGATTTCTACCCTACAGCATCTACAAGCGATCCCAAACGTTTAAAGATGAATTTACGCTAAGCCTAAATGAAACGGAAGGCGTTTTACTGCAAACAGAGAGAGGCGAGCAATTGTGGCGATGGAAAGACTTTAGTAATTTTAAAGAAACCTTATATTTCTTTCACCTTTATTTTAATAGCCGTTCTTTCTTTATGATTCCTAAAGATTCGTTTAAAGACCTTGAAGAAGTTCAGGAGGCGAGGAAAATTATAAAGGAAAATGTAGGTAAAATCAATGGATAGATCGTTAAAAGACAGAAGGTCAGGTGTTTTATTTACTTGTGTTCTTTTCTCTTAAAGGAATGATTACCCGGGTTTCAAGGAATTAGGCGAATAAATTAGTAACTTTGCAAGTCAAAACAATACCTCATGGCTAAAGTTTCATTTAACAATAAGAACAGTATTTTTTATACTGCTTTGAAAGAGGCCACCGATAAGTATTTTGCTGAAAAGAAAATCAAGAAAACAGGTAACTGGAAATTATACCTAAAGAGCACGATTCTTATACCTCTGGCACTAATTATATATGTGTTGTTATTGTCTAATGTTCTCCCGGGCTTTGTCGCTATTCTTCTTTGTTGCGTAATGGGAATTATATTGGCAAGTATTGGATTTAATGTGATGCATGATGCCTGCCATGGAAGTTATTCTTCTAAAAAATGGGTAAATGAACTGATGGGTCTTACCATTAATGCATTGGGTGGAAATGCTTTTATATGGAAATTCAAACATAATATTATTCATCATACCTATACTAATGTAGATGGAATTGATGATGATATTGCCAAGAGTCCGTTGATGCGCCAGTGCAGTACCCAGAAATGGATGCCCGCTCATCGTTGGCAACATATTTATGTTTTACCTATTTATGCCATCTCCTCTTTTGCCTGGGCCGTATTGCTCGATTTTATGAAGTATTTTAAAGGAAAGGTACAAGCCACTGTATTGCAAAAAATGAGTACCCACGAACATATTGTTTTCTGGTTGAGTAAATTTCTTTATATCTTTTTTTATATAATCGTGCCGATTTATTTTGTTGGATGGAAACCTTTTTTAATCGGTTTTAGCGCACTGCAGGTTGTTTTAGGATTAACCCTTGCGATTGTATTTCAATTGGCGCATGTAGTTGAGCAAACCGAATTTGAAGTAGCTGGAATAGAAGATACACTTATCGATAATGAATGGGCAATACACCAGGTTAAAACCACGGCTAATTTTGCAGCTAAAAATAAAGTTGTTTCCTGGCTAGTGGGTGGTTTAAACTTTCAGATTGAACATCACTTATTCCCAAGGGTGAGTCATATACATTATCCGGCATTAAGTAAAATAGTTCGGGAAACCTGCGCAAAGTTTCAATTGCCGTATAATTATTATCCTACAGTAAGCTCAGCAGTAGCTTCTCATTTTAGAATGTTAAAAGCAATGGGAAAAAAGCCGGTACCCGCAATGGCTTAAAGAATTGGATCGGGAATCTTTAGTTATAATAGTACAAAAACTCATTCCATTCATTTAATATCTTAAGTAGTATTTTGTAACGTAATTTATTTCGGTCGGTACTTACTTTCTTCAAAAATTTTCTGTGCATCTGTTTGTAGTAACTGAGGAAGTGTTAACGCGCTGTTCTTCTCCATATATTTTTTTACAATCTGCCAGCCTACAAATAAACCAATATACCCGGGCGAGCCATCTCCTAATTCCTGGGTGGTAGGTGCATCGGCCATATAATTTTTTTGCAGCGATGGCTCGTTGCTTAATAAGAGACTATTGGTTACAAAAAAATTCCATATGCGGCCCTCATTGCCAAAACATCCTTTTATTTGGTTGCCGGTATAGCCTATTTTTAGTGAATCTGCAGCAAAAGGCATTACTTTATCGAGTACGTATAACCGCTTTCCTTTCTCAATCATTTGTTCTACCAATACTTTACCTCTCAGTTGTTCGGGATATAAATCATCAATAATATTTTTTATGCAATTTACAGCGATCGTTTGTGGTGTAAATCTTTTCGAAATATAACCAGGATAAAGTGATTCTCCCATTTGACTATGGTAAAAAGAAAATTCGCTGCCAAGATGTAATTGTAATCCGGTAGCCATTCCCTCCCTCGTAACCACGTCTCCATAACCACCGAGAGAGGCTTCAAAAAAAGCATCCATTGGACCAATAAACGTGATTAATTTTCGCGGTAGCGCGTAATCGGGGAAATAAAATTTAATAAATTGTAAGCTTTGTTTTATTTCTTTTTCAGTATTCCTCAAATCACCTAAAATTTTATCCGCCGAATCTTTTATTGGACGATAATCTGCAATAAATTTTTTAATGGCAGTCATGGCAGCCATTGAAGTATCTGTTAAAGGCGGCAGTCCTAAAATATTGCTGGTAAAATCCGGGAAGAAGGATGGATATTTAGATTGAAGTTGCCTGAGCGAATTAATAATATTGTTAGTATCCACCGCAAAAAAATCTTTCTCGAATCGCTCAAGGCTGAGTTCTATTTTTATGTTCGAAACATCGGGCGCTTTGGTATTGTTCGAACAAGCCTCCAGGATAATGATGAATGTAATAAATATGGATAATTTTTTCATGACAAGTTTTAACGGTGTTTGTAAAAGAATGTTGTAAAAAATAATATTAGGTAGCAAATTTAACAGGTATTCTATTGAATAGCTATACACCATAAAAAGTTGGTTTGATTTAATCCTAACTATGATTTTGATACGGTTTCACCGATGGAAAAAGCGATCCATCTGGCTAAGCTATGAGGTATTCAACTTTCGAATTGATGACGAACAGGATGTACAGCTATTGACGTAAATTCGTTGTATGAAAATAGCACTGGCTCAACAAAACTATCATGTCGGCAATTTTGAAAGCAATACCAGAAAAATTATTGATGCTATTGAAATATCTAAAAAGAAGGGAGCCGACCTGGTAGTATTTACAGAATTATCGGTATGTGGTTATCCCCCCCGGGATTTCCTGGAGTTTAAAGATTTTATCAATCAGTGTTACGAGTCAATAGAAAAAATCAAAGAGTATACGAACGACATTGGAGTGATCATTGGTGCCCCCGCAATAAACCCAGATGCCGCTGGCAAAGACCTTTTTAATGCAGCCTGGTTTCTTTACCAGGGAAAAGTATTGGGCACTGCTTATAAAACTTTATTACCAAACTATGATGTATTTGATGAGTATCGTTATTTTGAACCGGGGTATAGCTGGCAGGTTATTGAATTTAAAGGAAAACGAATAGCACTTACTATTTGTGAGGATATATGGAACCTTGGTGATAATCCTTTATATAGGGTTTGTCCAATGGATAAATTAATAAAGCAGGAACCTGAGCTCATGATTAATATATCTGCTTCTCCCTTTGATTACGATCACGACGACGACCGAAAAGAAATAATAAGAGCTAATGTATTGAAATATCAATTGCCAATATTTTATTGCAATGCAGTGGGGTCTCAAACAGAAATCGTATTTGATGGAGGTAGTTTAGTAATGGACGCCAAGGGTTATCTTGTTCATGAAATGAAATATTTTGAAGAAGACTTGTTGGTAGCAGATCTTGATAAAGTACTTCATAATAATTTTCAGAAAGAAAAAGTGCTGCAGCGGGCGCTGGATAAAGACATGCGCGTTTCAAAAATAGCAGATCCTGAAAAAATAATTGATTACCTGGTAGCTGAAAAAAATATCAGGGAAATATACCAGGCGCTTATCCTGGGCATCAAAGATTATTTTAGTAAGATGGGTTTTGTGAAAGCAATTCTTGGATCATCGGGGGGTATCGATAGTGCGGTTACGCTGGCACTTGCCTGTGAGGCCCTGGGAAATGAAAATGTAACGGCGATACTGATGCCTTCACCCTATTCTTCAAACCATTCCGTTACAGATGCAGAAAAACTCAGTAAAAATTTGAATAATCCCTATGATATAATTCCTATTAAAAATATTTATGAATCCTTCCTTACAGAACTGAAACCTATCTATAAAGACCTTCCTTTTGGACTAGCTGAAGAAAATATTCAAAGCCGCACAAGGGGAAATTTACTGATGGCAATTGCCAACAAGTTTGGATATATACTGCTGAACACTTCCAATAAAAGCGAATTGGCAACAGGATATGGCACACTGTATGGTGACATGGCAGGTGGCTTGGGGGTATTGGGTGATGTATACAAAATGCAGGTGTATGCATTGGCAAAATATATCAATAGAAATGGAGAAGTTATTCCGCAACATATTATTGATAAAGCGCCATCAGCAGAATTAAGACCCGATCAGAAAGACAGCGATAGTTTGCCTGAATATAATGTATTGGATAAAATACTGTACCAGTATATCGAAAGAAGGCAAAGCCCTAAAGATATTATTGCCCTTGGAATTGATGAGAAACTGGTGAATAGAATTCTAAAGCTGGTGAATACCAACGAGTATAAACGAAATCAATTCTGCCCAATTATTCGTGTAAGTTGCAAAGCATTTGGTGTTGGCAGAAGAGTTCCAATTGTTGGGAAGTATCTGTCGTAGCAGACACGCATTATTTGATTGGCGTATCGTTGATTTCAACCAATGAAAGCGGTTGCATTAAATCAATGCTTTCTTAATGCTTCATTTCAACAATAACATTTACGGTAGCAGGCGCACCAATATTAATTTCTTTAATAAAATCAAGTTCCGTACTTGTTAATTTTTGAATAGTTACGTCACCGCTAATGCCGGTTAATATCACCGTAGGAAAATTAATGACTGTTTCCCCATTTTTAAACGACCAGGTAAAAGGAGATGTTTGTGGATTACCGGCATCACATTTAAGAAGACCCTCATCCAAGGTACCCGTTCCATCACTTTTAAACGTAAGGGTATTGTCTTTATCACAATCACCTACATACCCTGGAGGTAAAGGAGTTTCGGCAATTCCATCTTTATTGATATCCAATCCGGCATTATCATATTTCCAGGTGGCACTGGAAATTAATTCTGTTTTTGTTGGCGCTTTCGCATCATTTTTGCTGCAGCTTGCTAAAACCAGCGTTATTGCCACAAGAGGTAAGCTTAAAGAATGGCTCATGGTTATTGATTTTAATATTGTAAAAATAGGCTTATTTATTTTTAATTAAAAGCCGAAAAGCCCCTTTGAAGAAAGGGGCTTTTTTAGAATATGTTAGCTTG
>JBJXDV010000298.1:0-16135 GCA_046153465.1 Chitinophagaceae bacterium | reverse complement strand
TTCCAATAATCGACGATAAAAATATCAGACCTTTTCTTAAAACAGGCGATATTGTTTTTTGCAGCGGAGGGTATTTTTTTAGTAAAATCATTCAATCACTTACAAAAAGTACCTGGAGCCATTGTGGGATTATTTATAAAGATGCTGAACTTGAAAGAGTACTAATTCTGGAAAGTGAAACACTGATTGGTGTACGGTTAATACCTGTTACAAAATATCTTAAAGATTACAAAGAAAAAAGGCGCCCTTACAAAGGGAAAATGATCATCGCTACGTTTGAAGAAGGACCTGTAAAGATTGATATAAAACGCGGAATAAGTTATGGGCTCGATCAATTGGCACAGCCATACGATAACTGGGAAATTTTTCGTATCCTGTTGCGCATCCTATTTAAACGGGGTAAAAAAGAAAGAAACCGAAATTATATCTGTTCCGAATTGGTAAGAGATATTTATACTAAATCTGGTATCACGATTCAACTTAATAATAGTTATATCAGCCCCGATGATATCTGGAAATTACCACAGGTAAAAATGAAATATAGGATATTATAGCGTTTTTTTTTTCGTTATCATGCTACCCTGACTATTCTTTCAGTCATAATTAACCGATATCCAGGTTTTATCATAAGTGTTTTTTCTACGTCGGGTTATAGAGGGTATCCTGCAAGTGTGCGTATTCTACCCCTGAATTGCGGGTTACCGAATCGTCATGTGGCTAGTACTAAAACAAAATACCTGGGCGGGTGACATAATACACAATCTTCTGCTGCCTATTTGATATCAGGTTGAAATTAAAAGTTGGCATTCGGGAAAACTTAAGGCAGAGGACCTGGACGAATTACTAGAAATGCAACGAAAGTCTACTCTGCCTGTTTTATTGAAAAGAACTTTTTTTATAGTTAGCAAATCCATCGCTTTTCCTATAATTTCAACAAAATCTATACCCCACCCATTAGAAACTATATGTTTAAATAAAATAATAGCCGTTTTAGAACTTTTAAAGGTGTTATTTTGTTATTAAGGTCCAATATATAATTTATGATAGCTATTCTGTTATTTTTTCTTCTGCACTGGTTTTTATCCTTATTTTTTCACTCATTTTTCTTACACAGATATGCATCACACCAAATGTATACTGCCAGTAAAGCATGGGAAAAAATATTTTATTTCCTGACCTGGTTCATACAAGGATCTTCCTTTTTAGTACCCCGTGCCTATGGCGTAATGCATCGTATGCATCATGCTTACAGTGATACCGAGAAAGATCCTCACTCGCCACATTTCTTCAAAGATGTTTACCAAATGATGAAACATACCGCAAAAATATTTAGTGCATTTGTTACCAAAAAAAATATACCCGAGCCAGAATTTACCAGCGAATATTTGCCCGTTTGGGATAGGCTCGATCGGTTTGGACATAATAATATTACCAGAGGTGTATTTGTTGTTGGCTATTGCTGCTTCTATGTTTTCTTTGCCCCAAGTTACTGGTGGTATCTTCTATTGCCAATTCATTTTTTTATGGGGCCTGTTCAGGGAGCTATTGTAAATTGGTTCGGGCATAAACTGGGTTATAGAAACTACGGACTCAATGATCATTCCAAAAATACTACACCCTGGGGAATCTTATTGATGGGCGAATTATTTCAGAACAATCATCATAAAGCTAAAGACAATGCTAATTTTGCCCGTAAGTGGTTTGAGTTTGATCTAACTTTTCTCATTATGCGAGGATTGCATGCGATTCATATTATCAAGCTGAAACCTTTAATACTGCCTTTGTAGTTACCGTGTTATTCTTTTTCGAACAATAAGAAGTGCTGGATCGGGAGAAAGTCGCCCTTATAAGCTAATTGAAAGCCGCAACGCTTAAACTCTTTTCTCAACTGCAGCACGGTTGTTTTGTGAAGCGCCTTGATAGGAATCGATGGGTCTTCTCCACGATATTCGAGTAATAATATCTTTCCCCCGGTTTTTAAGGATTTACGGATCGCCTGTAACATTTCATAAGGAAATTCCAATTCATGATAAACGTCTACCAATATTGCTAAATCAATACTATTATCGGGCAGATTAGGAGAATGATCGGACCCTTTTACAACTTCAACTACAGAATCTTTCAGTATATCTTTTTTATTCTTCAGATAATCGATCAATTCGTCTTGAATCTCTACTGCATAAACTTTGCCCTGTGAAACCTTTGGAGATAATTTAAAACTGTAATAACCTGTTCCGGCACCAATATCTGCAATAACCCCATTTGCTTTTATAATTATTTTCTCGATGGCAAGGTTTGTATTCTCTTCCTGGTTGCGGTTATCTCTTTCTAACCACTCGCTTCCCGAAGCTCCCATTACATGGCTAATTTCTCTTCCGTAGTAATATTTCCCTATGCCATCAGCAGAAGCTTTACCATAGGTATAAACAGCATCTGCCGTTGGTTTTAATACAACTCCTTTTTGTTGCGAATTACAGGTTGCAAAACTGCAAGTAAAAAAAACGATTGCAATGACCGGTTTCGTTTTCATATCTCGATTATTCTTTAGCCCTTATAATAAATAAATCACATCAATTGTTTGATAATAGAATTTTTATTTAGGTAGGAATGTACTTTTACTAATTTCCGATCGGTAAATATCAATTAGGTTATTTTTTCTTAGCTCCACGTTTTATCGGTTTGCCATATTTCTTCATCATCCGATCTTTCTTTCTTACAATAAAATTTACTTTACTATTTTTTGCAGATTTCGGATGAAACGAAGGTCCCACTTCTTCTTTTTTAGGAACCTTTATCTGAATGGTTTTCATAAATACTTTTGGCTTTTCATCTTCCGTTAAAACCTGGGAGATACTTAGGTTAACGGGCAGGGGCAGCACCGGCACCTGGCATTTCATTAGTTTTTCGATAGCAGCCATAAAGGGCTTTTCTTTTTCGGTGATAAACGTTATCGATATCCCCTTTTTATCGGCTCTACCGGTACGGCCTATCCGATGAATATAGTTTTCGGGTACTTCTGGTGTATTAAAATTAATGACATGTGTTACCTCAGCAATATCAATTCCCCTTGCTACAATATCTGTAGCAATAAGAAATCGGTAATTCCCTTCTTTAAATTGTTTAACAGAATCAAAGCGGTGGTTTTGTTCTTTGTTTGAATGGATAACCCCAACAATCCCCGGAAATTGTGACTCCATCTCTTCATACAATTGATCTGCCAATTGTTTGGTAGAAGCAAATACCAAAACCTTCGTCATCGTATCATCTTCCGAAACCAACAAATGAAGCAGGTTTACTTTAGTATAAAAGTTTGGTACTTCATAGGCGGTTTGAATGATATTTTCTAAGGGAGTGCCGGTTGGTGCCGCCTCCACTCTAACAGGATCATTAAAATAACTATCAATAAGCGCTTCTACGTCTTCCGTCATTGTAGCCGAAAATAATAGGTTCTGTCGTTTAGCAGGCAAAAAATCAAGTATGTTTTTTAACTGCGTTCTAAACCCCAGGTTCAGCATTTCATCTACTTCGTCAATGACAAGCTTCTTTATTAATTTTGTTTTAAAGGCTCCATTCATTGCAAGGTCATATAGTCTTCCGGGTGTTGCAACCAACACATCAACTCCTTTTTCAACTTCAAGCTTTTGGGTATTAATATTTACTCCTCCATATACGCCAGTTACTACGACACTCATGTACGGTGTTAATGATTTAACAGCTTCTACCACCTGTACCACCATTTCCCGGGTAGGTACAATAATAAGTACCTGAGGCGATTTACTATTATTAAACTTCCATTGCTTTAAACAGGGTAGCAAATAAGCAAATGTTTTTCCGGTTCCGGTTTGTGCGATACCACATACATCTCTACCCGATAGTACAATCGGAAAAACCCGGTATTGAATAGTAGTTGGATTTGTATATCCCAATTCATCCAATGCGGATAATAAAGGTGTGTTTAAATTTAAGTCATGAAATGTCATAATTGAACAGATAGAAACCAAAGGTAGGTTTTAATTAATTCTGTATTACTTAACCTGGTTGAACGTCGCCCGTTCAACCATAAATTAAATTTCTTTACTCTTTTTAGAACACTGGTCTGTTGAATATTTTTATGATTACTATAGTTTACCTGTTGGTTTAACTATTATAAAAAAAATGCAACGTGCTTTTTTTATTTCAATTTAAAGCGTCTCGAATCCTCCGGCAGCGGTTTGCAATATCGCCTTTACGTCGCTTAAATTCATGCCATGAGAGGAAATAAAACTACTCTTTCAGCTATTGAAAAAAATATTTTTATTCAACAGGTATAGTGTTTAACTTTCTATACCAGAGTGCCAAAAAATTTAATCATGCTGAAAAAAAGAATTGCATTATTTCTTCCATTGTATTTATTCCTTTGTTGCGTCGAAAAGAAAAATGTTGTTGAAGGGTTATCACCACAGGAAACCGTTAAAAGTATTCTGTTGCCTCAGGGTTTTAAAATAGAATTGGTGGCCAGTGAACCCATGATAGCAGACCCGGTAGCCATGGAAGTAGATGAACAAGGAGATATATATGTGGTAGAAATGCATGGATATCCCGATGACACTACCGGATCGGGTATTATTAAACTATTGACCGATACTACTGGTGATGGTTTTCCTGATAAAAGCGTTGTCTTTGCCGACCATTTTAAACTGCCAACTGGTATTATGAAGTGGAAGAAAGGGTTTATTGTAGTAGACGTACCCGATCTGCTTTATTTAGAAGATACCAATAATGATGGAAAGGCAGACATCAGAAAGATAATACTAACGGGAATGGCCCTTACCAATCCACAGCATATTGCGAATACGCCCATTTTTGGCCTTGATAACTGGATTTACCTTGCGCATATGGGAAGTATTACTCCTAAAATATCTATGACATTTAATGATACAGGAACAAATGTGCGATTTCCTGACAATCCTTCGATAAATCAATTACCGAATAATGCGGATGGGCGCAACCTGCGTATTAAACCAGATAGTTATGAAATGGAAATGCTTTCTGGTGAATCGCAGTACGGCCATACATTTGATCGATGGGGTCATCATTTTTGTGTTGAAAATGCAGATCATATTTTTCATGAAGTAATAGCTGCACGCTACTTGCGTCGAAATCCAGACTTGCTTGTTGCCGATGCATCAGCCTATATTTCTGATCATGGCAATGCCTGTGATGTATATCCTATTACGATCAATCCCGAAAATCAATTACTCACCGATCGTGGCGTGATCACCTCTGCGTGTGGAATAACCTGGTACCAGGGAGGTTTATTTCCCGATAGTTTTAATAATATAACATTTGTAGCTGAGCCTACCAGCAATATCATTCATGCCGATCGTATAACTGAAAAAGGCGCTTCCTTTACGGCGTCAAGGGTATATGAAAAAAAAGAATTCTTTGCCTCTGCAGATGGCTGGTGCCGCCCGGTACAATGTTATATAGGCCCGGATGGTGCGCTCTATGTAATCGACTATTATAGAAAAATAATTGAACATCCCGAATGGTTAAGCGAAGAAGTTATTAACTCCGGGGAATTATACAAAGGTTCCGATAAAGGAAGAATCTATCGAATAACACCAACCAGTAGCCCAACATTAAACTGGTGCAGTCAACTAAAATTAGGAGCAGCTTCCACCGATCAATTAGTACAACTATTGAATAACAATAATAGTTGGTGGCGTAGGCATGCCCAGCGATTACTCATAGATAAAAAAGATCTCACTGCTGTTTCACTTTTGAATCAGCTAATTGATACTGCTTCTTCGGCAACGGCTGTGGTTCATGCCTTATGGACATTAGAAGGGTTCAATCGTTTAGAAAGCACTATTCTTTCAAAAGCCTTGCATCATTCCAGCGAAGGAGTAAGAGAAAATGCCGTACAATTGGCTGAAAAATATATAGAACGCTTTCCGGCCCTCCAAAATGAATTATTCCGTTTGCAAAACGATCCTTCTCCCAAAGTTCGATTTCAATTACTTTGTACACTCGGTTCAATTAAAAATGCGGTGAGTGAAACGATACAACAAAAATTATTGAGGCAGGATATAGAAGATAAGTGGGTACAGATTGCTGCATTAAGTTCTGCCGTAGGAAAAGAATTGAGCTTACTGCAAAAAACAATTCCTGCTATTTCTTCCGGCCCAACAGAAGGAAAAGCATTATTCTTTGCAAATTGTGCAAGTGTAATTGGTTTGGCTCAACAACAAAAAGATATAAATAAAATTATTGAACTGGCCTGCACCAACAATACTGTTGCTTCCTCCTGGTGGCAGACTGCTTGTTTAAAAGGATTGGCAAAAACGATCTCGTTAAAAGGTGTTCCTGAAAATACGAATAGAGCAAAAGTATTACTTCTTTCAAAATTTTCTTCAGAAGCTCATCCGGAATTGAGATCTGCAGCTTTAGAATTATTAACAATACTCGGCCCTTTAAAAAATAATTTATTTACTAAAAACCTGGCACTTGCAAAAAAGCTCGCATTTGATAAAAAAGCGGTTATAGATTTCCGTATAGATGCATTAACCATAATTGCTATCAATAACAATAATGAAGATACTATACTGGCCGAAAAAATATTGTCAGATGCGGAAGAACCCGCGTCACTTCAACAGGCAGCTATTCGCACATATAATAGTCTTTCGCCCGTGGGCGCAAGTCTCTGTCTTGTCCGTAACTGGGAAAAACTTTCCCAGGATGTTCGGGTTGCAGGCATGGAAATATTTCTTTATTCTCCTGAGAATATAAATTTATTATTAGCAGCGGTAGAAAAGAAAGTAGTACAAACCACTTCTATTAGCTGGCCACAAAAAGTAACATTGATGAATAATGATAATGAAGAGATACGCAAACGTTCCAGAAAATTATTGGCCCCGGAAATTGAAAGCAGGGAAATTGTTTATAAAAAATACCAGGCTGCTATAAGCTCCAAAGGAGATACAAAAAAAGGATTGGTTGTATTTAAGAATGTATGTGGTACCTGCCACCAGGTGGGTGGCACACATGGAAAAAATGTTGGACCCGACCTGGGTTCTATTCGTAATCGTGATGCGGCTTCAATTATGGCTGATATCTTAAATCCCAATCGCTCCATTGCAGTTACCTATGAGTTATGGACAGTAACCAAAACGAATGGTGAAAAAATCAGTGGTATAAAATCAGGAGAAACGTCTGCTGCCGTTACATTAAAAAATCTTAACAATATTGAAATAACCATTGCCAGGGATGATATAAAATTGATGGAAGCATCCGAAGTATCGGCAATGCCGGTTGGTTTAGAAGCTTCCATTTCCATTGAAGAAATGACCAATCTTCTTACTTTTTTAAGAGAAGGCAATTAAGAAGCTGTTTGATATCCAAACAAATTCAGTAAAATCCATAATGAAAAAAATTAATGGGCTATTTCCACGCCCTCAATCTCCATCACCAGGTTTTCACCATAGGCACTGGCCGGTGTTTGATAGCCTGTAGTAAAATTTCCATTTATAATTTTTTGCGAGATTAATAATACACTTAACGTTGTTAAGGTATATCCCTCAGGCCCACTCATTCTTATAGTTGCTTTTTTTCCTACCGCATTGGTAACCTCTCCCCAAACCAAACTTTTTGCATTGGCTCTTTGTTCATCACCCGGGCCCGCTGGCCGTTGATTAATTTTATTCTTGATATACTTCCGAATAATTGTTGTGCGAAGAAGCCAATTGAACAACCATTGAAATTTCAAGAGTTTGTAGGTTTTTGGGGCTACTCCGGCAAAGGTTTCTATATTGGGAATACCTGTTGTAAAATGAGCGGTTGAAATATCTCCCCAGGGGATACTCATCACAAATAATTTTTTCACACCAAAATCAATCCACATTCCCTTTTGCCCAAGCGCAATGGGCGTAAATTTTCCTTCCTTCCTAACTACTGATTTTTCACCTAAGCGTGTAGCCATGGTAGTGGCTGTGCCATGCGATATTGAACCGCCAACACTGGCAAAAGCCAATTGCAGGTTAACAGCATCGGGTAATAATTTTTTTAATTGAAGTGCTATACAATCGGTGGGTACTACATCAAACCCTGCGCCGGGTAATAACATAATGCCGGCCTTTTTTGCGGCAGCATCATATTTTTTTATCATCTCAAACACAGAAATATCACCATTTATATCAATATAATGCGTACCCGTTTGCAAACAGGCTTCTACCATCTGTTTCGCGGTATACTGAAATGGTCCAGCAGCATGAACTACAAGTTTTACCTCTTGTAAGGCTGATAGCAGTTCCGGTGCGTCGTCCAAATCAATTATCCTAAATGGAAGATTTAATTTTTTGGCAAGCGGCTCAATAATTTCCTTTCGGCGGCCTGCAAGTATTGGACTTAGGTGGTATTGCGTAGCATAGCGTGCTATCAATTCCCCGGTATATCCGTTTGCTCCATATAGTAGAAAATTATTCTTTTTCATCTTGAAAAATACCATAGAATGTTCATATGGGTATCTTTTTATTCAATCAATAACTCTGGGTAGGAACTAAATCATCAATTACAGGAGGAACATTATTCATCCCGTTCATCATTATTTCTATCCGTATTCCAATAAGAATAATTTTCTTCCCTTGCAGATTCAATATATAAAGTATCTTAGAAAAATAAACTCGTTTTTTAAAATAACCTACTTATTAATACTTTTTTTATGATGAAAGTTCTGCTGCTTGTTTTTTCTATCACGATGATTATTTCGCCCAGGTTGGTTTATGCGATTGATCCTACGGATACGCGAATGATGGCCCAACCAACAGTTAGTGCTACTCAAGTTGCTTTTGTTTATGCCGAAGACCTCTGGATTGCTAATAAAGACGGATCTAATCCAAAGCGTTTAACCGTTGACGAGGGATTGGAATTCAATCCCGTTTTTTCACCCGATGGAAAAATGATTGCATTCAGTGCGCAATACGATGGAAACACGGATGTTTATGTTATTCCCTCCGAAGGAGGAGTTCCAACGCGATTAACCTGGCACCCTTATCCAGATATTGTTCGTGGATTTACGCCCGATGGTAACGCTGTTCTTTTTGCTTCGCAGCGAGCTACGTTTACAGGAAGGTTTTTACAATTGTTCACGATACCCATTACAGGAGGGTTACCGGTTCAACTGGAAATTCCTAGTGGCTATTGGGGAACTTATTCACCAGATGGAAAGCAACTTGCTTATAATCCATTGCCTGATGCATTTAACCAATGGAAAAATTACCGTGGCGGAATGATCTCCGTAATTTGGATCTATACTTTCGCCGATCATAATACGATAAAAATTCCTCAGCCTGCTGGTGGTTGCAATGATGTTAACCCCATGTGGATCGGCAACAACATCTACTTTCGAAGTGATCGAAATGGAGAGTTTAATTTATTTTCCTATAACACCGGAACAAAAAAAGTTGAGCAACTTACCTCCTTCACTGATTTCCCTATATTAAACGCTTCCGCCGGAAATGGAACAATTGCATTTGAGCAAGCGGGTTATATTCATACCTATGTTCCGGGTGAGACCAATTCAAAACGAATAAAAATTGGAATTGCTGCAGATCTGCAGGAATTACGCCCCCGATTTGTAAAAGGCGCTTCATATGTAAGAAGTGCAGGTATATCCCCTTCCGGTCAACGCGCTGTATTTGATTTCCGTGGAGATATCGTTACAGTGCCCGCTGAAAAAGGAGATCCGCGAAATATTACAGAAACTACTTCGGTGCATGAAACATTTCCGGCCTGGTCGCCCGATGGAAAATCAATTGCCTATTTTTCGGATGCCGGCGGAGAATATCAATTGCACGTAAAGGCACAGGATGGAAAATCGGAAGCAAAATCATTCAAACTTAATGGAACTGGTTTTTATGCACTTCCAAAATGGTCGCCCGACAGCAAAAAAATTAGTTTTACAGATAATGGCCGAAATCTTTATACCATCGATATAACGTCTGGCACCATTCGTAAAATAGATTCAGATGAATTGTATGTACCTGGTCCGTTTAGAAATATTTTTGGCGATTGGTCGCCTGATTCTAAATGGATTGCTTATACGAAAGTTACGGAAACACAGTTTAAGCGTATTTACCTGTATTCACTCGATCAGCAAAAATCATTTTCACTGACAGACGGATTGAGTGATGCCTCTGAACCGGTATTTGATAAAGAGGGGAAATATATTTTCTTTTTTGCCTCCACCAATGCGGGGCCGGTTATTAACTGGTTTGATCAATCAAATGATGATGTAACTTCCACCAGTTCTATTTACCTCGTTACCCTTCAAAAAGAAACCATTTCGCCCTTTGCAAAAGAAAGTGACGAAGAAAAAATAAAAGATTCCGATACCGCTAAATCAAAAAAGGAGCGGCCGGCGGATAAGAAAGCAACTGATTTTAAAATTGATTGGGAAGGTATTGAAAATAGAATCATTGATCTGCCTATCGCCGCCGGTAATTATGCAAACCTTGGCATGGCTAAAACAGATGAGTTATTGTATGTTGTATATCCCGTTGATTTTTCCGGGCCCGGTACCATGCATAAATATGACTTAAAGAAAAGAAAAGATGATGCTATTACCGAAATGGATAATTATATTCTGTCTGCAGATGGAAGCAAAATGCTTTCGGTTACACGGGGCGGTTGGACCATTAGCAGTGCCGGTGAAAAACCAGAGCCGGGCAAAGGCATGCTGAATCTTGATGCAGTAGAAGTAAAATTTGATCCTGTTGCAGAATGGCCGCAAATTTTTGACGAGGCGTGGAGAGTTAACCGTGATTATTTTTATGACCCTGGTATGCATGGCGCTAACTGGCCGGCTCTTAAAAAGAAATATGAAGTATTTCTTCCACATCTTACGTGCCGAAGCGATTTAAATAATCTACTACAATGGATGTTCAGTGAGTTATCGGTGGGTCATCATTTTATTACGGGTGAAGGGGAGGTATTGCATAATCTCGCTACGGTGGGAGGTGGTTTACTAGGCGCCGATTATAGTGTTGATAAGAATCGCTATCGCATTAAAAAAATATATGGTGGCTTAAACTGGAATCCAAAATTGCGGTCACCACTAACCGAACCGGGGGTAAATGTAAAAGTGGGCGAGTACTTGCTTGCGGTAAATGGAAAAGACCTTACCGCTAAAGAAAATTTATACAAGTACTTTGAAAATACGGCTGGAAAAATTGTAGAAATTACCGTTAATGGTACACCAGATTATCCAGGATCAAGAATTGTAAAAGTCGTGCCTGTTAGTCGCGAGTCGGGTTTAAGGAATCGGGATTGGGTAGAAGGAAATCTCAAAAAAGTTACGGAAGCAACAAAGGGCCAGGTTGCCTATGTTTATGTACCAAATACTACCAACTTAGGACATGAATATTTCAAGCGTTATTTCTATCCACAGGCCAATCGAAAAGCTATTATAGTTGATGAACGATTTAATGGGGGCGGACAATTGGCCGATTATTATATCGATATTTTACAGAGGCCTTACCAGGCCCATTGGAATATGCGTTATGGT
The DNA here is from genome assembly GCA_046153465.1 of Chitinophagaceae bacterium. Lineage (GTDB taxonomy): Bacteria > Bacteroidota > Bacteroidia > Chitinophagales > Chitinophagaceae > Endoryza. The sequence goes on along the minus strand of JBJXDV010000298.1, from coordinate 4,593 downwards.
AAAGATCTAAAATCTCCAAGCGCATCAATTCAAGGTCCAAAAGTTATGATCATCGATGAAACTGCTGGTTCGGGTGGCGATATGCTTCCTTGGATGTTTCGCAAATTTAAAGTAGGAACGTTGGTGGGTAAGCGAACCTGGGGCGGATTAGTAGGTATTCTTGGATTTCCTGAATTTATTGATGGAGGATCAGTTACTGCTCCCAATGTTGGTATTTGGACCAAAGATGGTTTTATTGTAGAAAACGAAGGAATTGCACCGGATATCGAAGTGGAACAATGGCCCGCCGAAATGATAAAAGGAAGGGATCCTCAATTAGAAAAAGCAATTGAAATTGCCCTGAAAGAATTGGAAAAAAATCCTCCGATAGAACCTAAAAGACCTCCCTATCCTAAAAAAGTAAAAAACTAACACTCTCTAATTATTAAAGAAGGCCATTCAAATTGAATGGCCTTCTTTAATTTTCACTGCTTTGAAGAGTTTTTGTTTACTGTATTCCCATACGATCACCTGTTTTCTTTATTCTTCTCCCAACGTCTTTATTATCTTTTATACACGATAATTTCATTTTATATTTTTCGTTATTAAACGAAGTCCGCAAGTTCAGGTCTTAGCCTTCTAAAATCCACATAATGAAAAATATATTTATTTTCCTTCTTTCTATTATCATATTTTCATCGTGTAAAAAAGAGTCTGAGCCTCCTGGTCCTGCGCCCGTTCCTGTTACCTTATATTTTCCACCGGTATCGGGTTCTGTATGGGAATCTGGTACCGCAGCATCTCTTGGCTGGAATGAAACACTACTTAATGATTTGTTCCCTTATCTGCAGTCAAAAGGCACCAGGGCTTTTATTATTCTTAAAAATGGAAAAATAGTTAGTGAAAAATATTTTGGAACATTTACTGCAGACAGTAACTGGTACTGGGCCTCTGCAGGAAAAACGATGACCGGGTTATTAACGGGCATTGCCCAACAGGAAGGGTTACTCAATATAAATAATAAGACTTCCCAATATTTAGGAACGGGTTGGACCTCGCTCCCTTTAGCGAAAGAAAATCTTATTACTGTTAAGCACCAGCTTACCATGACAACCGGTTTAGATGATGCAGTTACTCCCGACAATGATTGCACCAATCCCAATTGTTTAGTATATAAGGCAGATGCGGGCACCAGATGGGCCTATCACAATGCTCCTTACACGATTTTAGATAAAGTAATCGCAAACGCTACGGGTACCAGCTTTTCAAATTATTTTCAACAAAAGATCCGGAACCCTATTGGTATGGGCGGTATATGGTTTTCCGGCGGTGGATTTAATAATGTTTATTACAGCAATGCACGCAGTATGGCTCGTTTTGGTTTGTTATTATTAAACAAAGGAAAATGGGATCAAACGATAATTCTAAATGATACCAGTTACTTCAATGCACAAAGTAATACTTCACAAAATTTGAATTTGTCGTACGGATATCTCACCTGGTTAAATGGCAAAGCTAGTTATATGCTACCGTCACTTCAGTCAGTTTTTTCAGGAGCTTTAATGCCCAATGCTCCTTCAGATATGTTTGCTGCTCTCGGAAAAAATGATCAGAAAGTTTATGTCGTGCCCTCTCAAAAACTAGTGATTATTCGAATGGGAGAATCGGCTGGTAATTCTCAACTGGCTTCTTCCAGTTTCGATAATGAATTATGGGGTAAATTGAAAGCAATAATTGGGTATTGATGATTCATTCAAGTGATCCTTTCTAATTCTGAAAAACGATTGTATAAAATTCCTAACGTTACCGATGGAATTAAAAGGTAAGATCTGTAAATTCCCTACATTTAGTATTGCATCAAAATAACCATTATGCGTACTATCAGTTTTGTAGTGAGTCTTTTTACTACAGTCAGTCTTTCGGCACAACAAAAAGCATACTACTACCAGATACCCGATACACCCACTACTTATACAGCTACAACTGTTGCTGCCCGTATGATTGATGGTTTAGGCTTTCGCTATTTTTGGGCTACTGAAGGATTAACAGCAAAAGATCTACAGTTTAGCCCTTCGAAAGACGCGAGAACCTGCCTGGAAACAATTGAACATATTGATGGTCTTGTTCAGTTATTACTAAATGCAGTAAACAAAAGGTCCGCTAACTTTGGTAGCAACTCGAATGAAAAACTTTCATTTGCACAACTTAGAGAGAAAACCTTGAGGAATATTCAAGCTGCCAGTGAAATCTTAAAACTACCTGGTACGATGCTGGAAGAATTTACTATGGGCGTTGAAAGCTCGAATGGTAAAACAATATATCCTTTCTGGAACATTATTAATGGCCCTGTAGAAGATGCAATATGGCATGTAGGGCAGGTAGTGTTATTACGAAGATCCAGTGGTAATCCATTGCCAAAGGGAGTAAATTTTTTAATAGGTAATAAAACAGAGTAAAGAAAAAAACCAATAAAGATGTTAAATTTTTATCTTGTTTGCCGATTCTTTCCCTTTAAGAATTTCTGTAGTGCTTCCAAACATAAATCAGCATTTGATTTAAATAAGACTACCTTACTCAACTGCTGATAATTCTGTCAGTCGCTAAATTAGAAGCATGTCTAATATCACACAAGTTGTAAACGTAGATAAGAATTTAAAGACTATCAAAAAAGGAGTTCATGCTTCCGACATGGACCAGGTATTAAGCAGCACCGGGCCATATACTTTTTTTGCGCCAACAGATCTTGCTTTTGAAAAACTCGATAAAGGTTTCATGGAAACAATGTTGGAGCCTGCTCATCGAACTGAATTAGCCAACCTGATCAAAAATCATTTAATAAGTGGAAGAATAAATTTTAACGAATTAAAAGATGGAGACAAATTAGTTACTGTGAATAAAATGGAATTGTTGGTTACTATAAAAGAAGGAGTGGTTAATATTGGCAATGCAACAATCATAGCAAGAGACGCAAAAATCTCCAACGGTATTATCCACTTAACAGATACTGTATTACAAAAAAATTGATAGTAGCCTTTTCATTTTCAAAACCGCAGCCACCTGTCTGCGGTTTTTGTATTTTTGTCTTTTCGTTAAGCTAATGTCATTTATTATGGCCGATTCGTTTACACTTAATGTAAATTATAGAGGGGAAGAATTAGTTTTTCCTGCTGAGCTAAGGATAACTGGCTATACCCATAAAATTGCCATCGTGGTAGAGAATACAGAAATTCTTTTTGAGCCCGACGAAGAAGGAAACTACCGGGCACTACTATCAGACTCAGATATGCGCAATAAATCATTTGGTATTGAACTGTTACAACTTATTGCAACGGAGTTAGAGTCTACCCTTAAATAATATTTGGGATATTGCTCATAAAAAAACGGGCCGCTTTGGCCCGTTCGTGAAATTTAAAACGTTAAGGTCCCTTATTTCAGGTGCTTTGTGAGGTGCTTCGCCATATCAAACATAGATACCTGGGCTTTGCCTCCGAAAACTGCTTTCAGTTTAGCATCACCATTGATCATACGTCTGTTCACCTTGTCTTGTAATTTATTTGCCTTAATGTATACCCATATTTTTTTCACCACTTCGGTGCGGGGTAATGGCTTACTTCCTACAACTTCTGCTAACATTGCACTGGGAGTAAGTGGTTTCATAAATGCTGCCGAAGGCTTACGCGCAGATTTCTTTTTTGCTGCTTTTTTAGGAGCTGCTTTCTTTGCCACTTTCTTTACCGCTTTCTTTGCTGCGGGTTTCTTTGCTGCTTTTTTTACAGCCTTTTTTGCTGTTTTTTTTGCCATGATTGTTAATTTAGAATTTTAATGGATGTTCAGTAATACTAAAAAATTAAACGCTTTCGCATATCAAATATAGTTTATTTCGATTTCACCGCATCATGAATAATAATTTTCTCTTCGGAAAATTAAAAAAAAACGTCTTTTTTCATTGGTAAAATGACAATGTCTGTCTCCAGTATATTAGAAACGCTCCTGCTTTCTCATTGGTATTCCTTCTTTTTCTCCAATAGAAATCGCCTTATTGAGCTTTATCGTATCATAAAAATTCAGCCGTTAATCACCAAACTGCTACTCGTAATGGGGCAGAAATAGCTTAACGCTTTCAAGGATTTAACATTTTCCCCTCGTAAAATAATACCGTTTGCGTACAGTAAGCGCCTCTCTCTATTGCCCGATCCATAATAAGATAATGCCCGTTGGATTAGTACTAATGCCCTTTTTTGTTGGTAACATTAACCAATTAACTAGGTAGCAAAAGGCTGGAAATTCGTTCGCATTTCCTTGTTTTTCCTCGTAGAAATCAACTGATTTCCGAAGCAGACAGTCAAATAGATCTACTTCGGCAGAAGGGATATTACATAACTAAGAATGATTTATTAATGGCTAAAGTATAACAGTCTTACCAGTGCGCACAGATTCATCACAGGCAAAAGCAATTACCAAACTATTTACTGCATCTTCAATATGATCGGTTAAGTCGATATCATTCTGAATGGCATTTAGAAAATACTTTTGCTCACGGTTACATAATTCCTGGTGATCTGGTTCATCTTCTAAGTTTATCCAGTCATCCGGTTGGGTAAACATATTATTGGA
>JBJXDV010000297.1:0-6077 GCA_046153465.1 Chitinophagaceae bacterium | reverse complement strand
CGCGAATCAACTGCTCATTAAGAACGTCTATCATTTCAAGAAATGACATTTCAGTAGAAATATTTTTAACATCGTATAGTTCAAAATTGCCTGCAGAGGTACTGTTTCGCTGGCGCCAAACTTTGAGCTTTATGTTAATTGTCCTATGTTCCATAATGGTAGATACTATTGCTTAAAAAATTATTTGTAAGAACGTTGTGATGGTTTCGCAACATCGAAAGTTAATTCTTCTTTGTGCAAATTCCAGGCATGCTCTCCGTTATATTCCCAGGCTGCCACATAGGCAAAATTCGCGTCGTCTCTTTTTGCTTCGCCTTCTTCAGTTTGCATTTCTTCTCTAAAATGGCCGCCGCAACTTTCGTTCCGGTTAAGTGCATCCAAACACATCAGCTCACCCAACTCGATAAAATCTGCTACCCGGTTGGCTTTATCCAATTCATTATTGTTTTCATTAACGGCACCAGGTATACGCAGATCGCTCCAGAATTCTTTTTTTAATTGTTGCACTTCTGCAATAGCCTGTTTCAATCCTTCGGCATTGCGGGCCATACCACACTTATCCCAGATAATCTTTCCTAACCGCTTATGAAAGCTTTCGACGGTTTGTGTTCCTTTAATATTCATAAGTTGCTGAATACGGTCGGCAACGGCCTTTTCCGTTTCTATGAATGCAGGATGATCGGTAGAGATACTATCCGTTCTTATTTCATCGGCGAGGTAATTACCAATGGTATAGGGAATAACAAAATAACCATCAGCCAATCCCTGCATTAATGCTGAGGCGCCTAATCTATTTGCACCATGGTCGCTAAAATTCGCTTCCCCCAATGCATACAGGCCCGGAACAGTAGTCATAAGTTCATAATCTACCCATAAGCCACCCATGGTATAATGCACCGCTGGGTAAATGCGCATCGGTACTTCGTAGGGATTTTCGCCGGTAATCTTTTCATACATATCGAATAGATTACCATATTTTTCTTTCACCACTTCTTTTCCCATTTTGACAATCGTTGCTGCCTCTACGTTATCCATACCGTGTTTTCCGGCTTCAATTTTTCCGTATCTAAGAATAGCATCCGTATAATCTAAATAAACAGCCTGTTTGGAGGTACCCACTCCATAACCCGCATCACATCTTTCTTTAGCGGCCCTTGATGCCACATCTCTTGGTACAAGGTTCCCAAAAGCAGGATATCTTCTTTCTAAATAATAATCCCTTTCTTCTTCCTTTATTTCATTGGCTTTGCGTGTGTCACCCTGTTTTTTCGGAACCCAAATTCTTCCATCATTGCGTAATGATTCAGACATCAGGGTTAATTTACTCTGATGATCGCCACTAACAGGGATGCAGGTGGGATGTATTTGTGTAAAACAAGGATTACCAAAGTAGGCGCCCTTGCGGTGTGCTTTCCATGCTGCTGTAACGTTACTACCCATAGCATTGGTAGATAGATAGAATACATTTCCATATCCTCCGCTGCATAACAGTACCGCATGTCCGAAGTGTCTTTCCAATTCACCAGTTACCAGGTTTCTGCAGATTACCCCTCTGCATTTCCCATCAATCATTACAATATCGAGCATTTCGTGGCGGGTATACATTTTTACATTGCCTAGGGAAACTTGCCTCTCAAGCGATTGGTATGCTCCAATCAATAATTGTTGGCCGGTTTGGCCAGCTGCATAAAACGTTCGTTGCACCTGAGTACCACCAAAAGAACGGTTACTTAACAAACCCCCGTATTCCCTGGCAAAGGGAACGCCCTGTGCAACGCACTGATCAATTATATTTGCACTTACTTCGGCAAGACGATGTACATTTCCTTCTCGTGCGCGGTAGTCGCCACCTTTAATAGTATCGTAAAACAAGCGAAAGGTGCTATCCCCATCGTTTTGATAATTTTTTGCTGCATTAATGCCCCCTTGTGCGGCAATGCTGTGTGCACGTCTTGGCGAATCCTGGAAACAAAATGCTTTTACTTTATAACCCAGTTCACCCAGCGAAGAAGCAGCGGATGCTCCTGCTAAACCCGTACCAATAATAATCACTTCGAGTTTGCGCTTGTTGGCTGGGTTTACCAGTTTACAATGCCCTTTATAATCGTTCCATTTCTGATCGAGCGGCCCTGCAGGAATTTTTGAATTTAGCATAGAATTAATTTGCAAATGGTAAATATGCGTATTGCATAACTTTAGCTTTCAAATTTATTTTTTGATCTTCAATTTGCGGGTTTCTGTTGAACTGATTGCTGAATAAAAACTAATTGATCACCGTTTATTTCCTCTTTTCTTCCAATCAACACTAAAACTCATCTTCTATGATAACTAATTCGAGTTTACCGTTTAGCTTATCCTACCCATCCTAATTTCATACTGATCGGCATTAATGCAAAAATTAAGGGTACAACAATTGAATAGGCAAACCCTACGGCATTGACAAGTTTAACATACCTGCCGTTACTTAATCCAAGCGTTCGAAACGCACTTTGAAAACCATGTAGTAAATGGTATGCAAGCGATATGCAGCCGAATACATACACGATAACCACCCACCATTCACTAAATGTTATTTTCATAAGATTAAACATATTATGCCCCATTCGCTGGTTACTCATCATATAAGGTTCTTCTAATCCTGCATGCGTGAACCGGGAGGGGATCCAAAAATGCCACCAATGCAAAATTAAAAAAAGTAAGAGAAGGGTACCGAGCAACCCCATCGAACGGCTATACCATTTACTCCCTTTATTTCCCATTTGAACTTCATAACCAATAGAACGCTTGCTTCTATTTTGAAATATCAATAGCAACCCTTGTATAATATGTATAAAAAACCCAATAAATAAACCAACTTCCATAATTCTGATAAGTACTGTACTGCCCATAAAGTCGGCTGCACGATTGAACATATCTCCATCGTCAGTTGGCTCAATAAACGAGAGATCATTAAAGATGCAGGCATTTACCCCCATATGTACAATTAAGAAGGTAATGAGGAAAAGCCCGGTAAGGCCCATGATAAATTTTTTTCCTACGGGAGAGGCGAATAATTCAGACCATTTCATGAGAATGCTGTTTGACTTTTAATTGTTCCCAGTTATATAACAACTATCTGGTAGAACTGTTGTGAATGGGGCGTACAAGTTTTGTGCAAAAATAGAGCAGCAAAGCCAAACTTCATATAATCGATAAGATTTTATATTACAAAGATTAAGAATAGTTGGAATTGAAACATTATACAGGATAATAATCTACTTATTTCAAAATCCCTATCTTAGCGGCCCAAATGCAAACGCATGAGACAAGAAGAGGATTTTGATGCTAATTTGGCCGGCGATGACGGACGTAGTGAAGAAACAAGGACCAGTTGGTTCAAACGAATCAAAAAAGGCATTCTTACCAGTACCGCAGATAAAAAGGAAACACCCGAAGGGCTTTGGAGCAAATGCCCGGAATGCGGTTTCATTTGTACAGTAACTGAATTAAGAGAGAACTTGTTCACCTGCCCTAAATGCAGGCACCATCATCGCATCGGCAGTTCCGAATATTTCGAAATCATTTTTAATGATAATTCATTTGAAGTGATGTTTGAAAATATCAGGGCCAAAGATTTTTTAGGGTTTACGGATCTTAAATCATATCAAAAAAGACTGGAAGAAACCTGGAACAAAACAGATATCACCGACTCGATAAGAGTGGCCGCAGGAAAACTAAAAGAGCATACGTTAGTAGTAGCCTGTATGGATTTTGAATTTATTGGAGGTTCATTGGGAAGTGTGATGGGTGAGCGAATTTCGAGAGCAGTGGATTTTTGCCTTGAGCACCGAACACCACTTATTATTATTTGTAAATCGGGTGGCGCCCGAATGATGGAAAGCGCCTTTTCTCTCATGCAACTTGCAAAAGTTTCCGGCAAACTATCACAACTTACGGATGCTAAAATTCCATTTATTTCTTTACTAACCGATCCATCTTTTGGAGGAATTTCTGCTTCCTTTGGAATGCTAGGCGATTTAAATATTGCAGAGCCTGGAGCGTTGATTGGATTTGCGGGACCAAGAGTAATTCGGGAAACAATTAAAAAAGATTTACCTGAAGGATTTCAACGAAGCGAATTCTTATTGGAACATGGATTTCTCGACTTTATTGTTCCCCGAAAAGAACTAAAAGAAAAGCTTGCAACGGTTTTATCATTGTTTAAAAATTAACGGCAGAACAGATAAGAATGAAAAAATATTTTCTGCATATATTGCTCCCGCTTACAGCGGGAGTTTTAATTTATATCCTTTTTCGAAAGCCAGAGACTATCCTTCATAAAACAATTAGTCTCTCATTTGCTCCTATTGAATTACCCACGAACAGGTTTACTCAATTTTTTTTATTTCAGTTTCCAGATATGTGCTGGGCATATGCCTTAACATCAAGTATTTTATTTGGTACAACATTTAACAAATACGTTTGCGCAGCAATTAGCGTTTTAGCATTGTCCTTATATGAATTAAAACAGGCAGGCTGGCTTTTAGCCAATCTTAATTATTCCGATATTGTCAGTATGATCCTGGCAGTTATGATTGCCTTACTAATTATCAAAAAATGAGAAACTTTTTTTACACAGCATTTACCTTAGCTTTTTTTTATTGGATTGGAACTGCAACTTCTATAAGTAAAGACTTTAACTATCCCTGCGGTTATCAAATAAATAATTATCTAAGTACGGATACCCTTGTTCGATCCTATTATTCATCGGCGCATAACGATACGATTGTTATAACAACTTATAAGGACACCTTATGGGAAAGTAAATCCGCCGCCGTTTGCCAAATTTTAAAAGACAGTTGCAATACACCTGCGTATAAAATACTGGTAATAGATACAAGCTATAATCAGGCCACCTGGAATACTCCTTATGGTAAACAAATTTACTTCCGCCAATGTCCTTAAATTTGCTATTAGTTTTATAATAGCATGTCGATACAAAACCGTTCAGCCTATCACGATTATTCTATTGAAGATAAATACGATGCCGGCATTGTGCTGGCTGGTACCGAGGTAAAGTCTATTCGGGAAGGCAAAGTCAGTTTCGTAGATAGTTTTTGCTTTTTTGATAAGGGCGAGCTTTGGCTCCGCAATCTTCATATTGCAGAATACCGTTTTGGATCTGCCAACAATCACATGGCGGTTCACGACCGCAAACTGTTACTTACTAAAAGAGAACTCAGAAAACTGGAAGCCAAAACTAAAGAGAAAGGGTTTTCGATTATTCCTCTTAAATTATTTTTCAATGACAAAAGCCTGGTCAAAATAGAAATAGGATTGGGCAAAGGAAAAAAGTTTCATGATAAGCGCGAATCGTTGAAACAAAAAGATGCAGATAGAGAAATGAAAAGATTCCTAAAGTAATACTACTGTAAAGCTTTGCTAAGCCAAAAGGAGTTGTTTACAGCAGCTTATTTTCAAGTCAAATTTAACAACAACCCCAAGGCCAACTGAGTCTGAATATACTTTCTGGCTTGATTTTTTCTTTTATCTTAGCATATGCTCCGATTAATTTTTCTTTGCGGCACCATCTTAATTGCTCATAGTACGTTCGCACAAACAATTACAGGATCCTGGTATGGGAAAGCAGACGTTAACCTGGCCAGCAGCGCAAATAACTATTTAACTGAATTGGTTCTTCGTCAAAAAGGCGATGAAGTGGAAGGTATCTTTGCCTATTACTTTAAAGATAGTTATCAAAGTTTTTTTATCAGGGGCACTTACGATAAAAATACCCGCGAAATACATATCAAAAATATCCCGGTATTGTATTACAAAGGACCTTCAAACGGGATAGAATGCCCAATGAATTTTTTAGGAATATTAATGGTATCTCAGGTAAAAAGCACGCTTAATGGTTATTTCTACAGCGATGATAAATATAAGTATACATGCCCTGAATTGAGAGTAGTGATGAACGTTGATAATGCTGAAAACAATCAGGATAGTACAATTAGAAATACAATGGCGATTAAAAAAATATGGAAGCCACAGCAAGAAGATTTTATTGTAACGAATGCAGTCAATGAAAAGCCAGT
>JBJXDV010000296.1:0-8123 GCA_046153465.1 Chitinophagaceae bacterium | reverse complement strand
ATACAAAAATTAGTGCCATAAAAGTTTGGAATATTGTTGATCCATATAACAGTTTAGGAACCACCTCAAGTGTATTAAATGCTTTTAGTGTAAATATGGCGAATGGATTTCCGGGTGATTTAGCCCATTTTTTATCTCAACGTGGACTAGGTGGTGGGATAGCCTACCTGGGTGTATTGTGTAGTAGTAATAGTTTTAAAACTGGCGTTAGCGGTAATTTGAGCAATTCGTTCAATCTATTTCCAGCCTATTCATGGTCTTCAATGGTAATTACACACGAACTTGGCCATAATTTGGGATCACCACATACTCAATCCTGTTCATGGCCGGGTGGAGCCATTGATAATTGTTATACCACTGAAGGAGGTTGCCCTCAGGGACCTGCGCCGGTCAACGGAGGAACGATCATGAGTTATTGTCACCTCACAGGTTACGGAATAAACCTCGCTAATGGATTTGGTCCACTACCGGGACAGCGCATACGCGACCTGGTGAGAAATAGTACCTGTATATATCCTGGAGTATACTTTGAAACTACATCCGTTACTGTTTCTGAGGCAAATGCCGATGTAGATAATGGATGCCTCGATTATAAATTAGTAACTACAAAATTGAAAATCCCCTATGAACCCAGTCAACCAGCAACTATTAATTTACTATTAAATGCCGGGGCAGGGTTGGTGATTGGTACCGATAAAGATATTGAAGTAACTCCGTTGAATTTTACGCTGGATGGTTCTAATTTATCTCAAACGATAAACCTAAAAGTATACAATGACGCGCTGGTTGAAAACCAGGAGTCATTAACAATTGATTTTTCAATTAATGCAAATGGCGGAAATGCTGTAAAGAAAAATTTCTTTCTGCCGGCCGTGATTAATATTATAAGTGATGATTACCGGCCGGACTCTACATCAAATAGTATTTTGTATTATGAACCATTTGACGGCATTTCAAGTGGATTGGGTAATTGGACTCAATCAATTAACTACGGTATTCTTTCACCCAATCGGTGGATAATTGGAAATAGCGGCGACGCCGATTTCAATTCAAAAGCAATTTATATTTCAAATAATGGAACATCCTTAGCCTATTCCGGTACTTCATTAAACGATAGTGCTGTTGTACGTATTGAATCTCCTTTAATTAATGCCAGTACCTTTTCTAATTTACAACTTACGTATTTGTATAAATGTGCGGGAGAAAGTAAACCCGGACAAGGCGATATCAGCGGTGGTCAATGGCTCGATTATGGAAAAACTTATTTTTCGATTGATGGCGGAATAGGCTGGGTTTTGTTAAAAGAAAATATTGCTGGGCGAAATGCTAAAGTAACCGAAAGCTTAACGCTTCCGCCTTCAGCGAATAATGCCACCAATTTGAAAATTGCATTTGAATGGCTGAATAATTCATCCATCGTTAACAACCCTCCTTTCATTATTGATAGTATTGTTATTAAAGGAGCTTCCGTTTCACCAATTCAAAGCGCTTCGGAGCCTGGTAATATAGATGAGCAATATGTTGGTCCTTTTCAAACAGTTCATTTTTACAATCCAATTTCAAAAAGCATTATTGCTACTATTGAAAATACCAGCGCATTTGATTTTGGTTGTACAAAAGTTGAATTGGTTCGCACTGGTGTAGGAGCGGCCCTGGCATGGGGAACAGTGGCAGATCAAAAGATTTCTGATAAAATAGTCAGGGTTACACCCACAAATAATAATGAGTCGGCCCCCTATAATCTAAAAATATATTATACCAATGATGAAGTAACAGGATGGCTGGCCGCAACCGGAAATAAATTAAGTGATGTGAGGCTTGTAAAAACAACAGCAGATCTCACATTGCCAACGCCTGTATTGCCCGCGGTGTATTCTTCAATTAATAACAGGCAGGATTATGGGTTGGCCCAACATTCTGTAGTCTCCGGTTCGTTTACAGGGTTCTCGTCCTTTGCGCTTATGAAAGCATTCAGCCTACCCGAATGTCAAAGTAACCTAGTAACCTATTCTGCCGGAGTTACTGGTTCCACCTATCAATGGCAGGTTAATGATGGTTCTGGTTATTCAAATATTAGCAATGATGCTGTTTATTCAAATGCTACTACTGCGTCTGTTTCTCTGTTGAACCCCCCGGCATCTTTCATCGACAATCAATACCGTTGCTTGGTGAATACTACTTACGGAATAGTATACTCGCCGGAATTCAAATTAAAGTATGGTGCAACCTGGCTGGGTTCGGTTAGCAATGCCTGGGAGAACCCACTTAATTGGAGTTGTGGAGCATTGCCGGATAGTAAAACAGATGTAGTCATAAACGGAGGTACAGTTTTTACTCCGCAATTAGGATCGGTTATTACGATACGCAGTTTGAGACTGCCCGGCTCATCGAATCTTATTATAAAATCGGGATTTCATTTGACAGTTAAACAATAGCCTGTAAAATGTTGATAGATTAATAATTTGAATAGTATTTTTTAAATCTGGAGATATGTATACCGGAAAAGTATTTAACCTTAAATTACTTTGGCATTTTGCCCGCATTAATCTTTTTAGAACACTAATTATAAGTATTGCCGCGGTATTATTATATGAAGTAGCCGGGTTTAGATTTGTTGCAATTCCATTCCTGCCTGTTGGAACAATCGGTACCGCAGTTGCTTTTTATATTGGCTTTAAAAATAATCAGGCCTATGATCGCCTATGGGAAGCTCGCCGGCTTTGGGGAGGAATCACCAATGCAAGTCGCAACCTGGCAACCATGATGATTTCAATTGTTGATGATAAGACATTTGTTAACGATTTTCTTCACAGGCATATTGGATATATCAATATTCTTCGTCTTCAATTGCGGCGAACAATTCCCTGGGCAACCAGCAAGGGTGATTTACATAGAACCTTTGTAGGAGAAAAAAAGGAATTGGAAGAATTTGATGAAGGACTAAAGACGATACTAGCCAAAAATAATAAAATGCAATATTATGAGCTGTTAAAAAGCAAGCAGAATGTAGCTAACATAATGTTGAAAATACAAATTGAACAATTAACTAAATTGAAAAGAGAAAAAAAGATTGATGATTTTGAGCATAGTGATTTAGTGAAAATGATTAATGAATTATTTAACCTGCAAGGCGGTTGCGAACGTATTAAGAGTACACCGCTGTTCCGGCAATATAGTATTTTTAGCAGAGTGTTTGTGTTGCTTTTTATTTTCTTATTGCCGTTCGCTCTATTAAGAGATCTGAGTTCACTCGCTTCCTGGGGAGTATGGCTAACTATTCCATTTACTCTTTTAATATCGTGGGTTTTTTATACAATGGAACAAATTGGGGAGTACAGTGAAAATCCATTTGATAATTCTGTGAATGATACACCACTTACTACCATTTGCCGTAATATTGAAATTGATATAAAGGAACTATTGGGCGAAATGGAATTGCCCGAAAAATTTCAACCGGAAAATAACATTTTACTTTAAAAATATAAGTATGGTCAATTTTGAAAAGATATTTTCTAACAATGAACAGTGGGTTGCCGAAAAATTGGCTAAAAATCCAAGCTATTTCTCCGACTTATCAAAGGGTCAAAGCCCCGAAGTATTATATATAGGTTGTTCCGATAGCCGGGTAACGGCAGAAGACTTAATGGGTGTACAACCCGGAGAAGTATTCATTCACCGCAATATTGCCAATATGGTGATTAGTATAGACCTGAACGTTATGTCGGTATTAAATTATGCCGTCAGGCATTTGCAGGTAAAACACGTGGTAGTTTGCGGGCATTATGAATGTGGAGGGGTTAAAGCTGCGATGCAGGCGAAAGACTTGGGATTATTAAACCCCTGGCTGAGAAATATTCGCGACGTGTATCGCATACATAAAACTGAGTTGAATTCGATCAGTGATGAATCGAAACGGTATAATCGACTTATTGAATTGAATGTTCAGGAACAGTGTGTAAACCTAATTAAAACTGCAGCAGTTCAACAGGCATATAAAGAGCGTGGGTTGCTGGTGCATGGATGGGTTTTTGATATACATACTGGTAAGTTGATCGATTTAAAAATAGATTTTCCGACAATACTTAACGAAATAATGGAAATTTATCGTCTTTATTGATAGCCATAAACCATCGTAGAAGAAAACAACGAAACTATTTCTACGAATTGCGATTGCACAAACTGGGTGTAGGGTTGGAAAAAATTTATGATCCGGAAGGAGATTGCTGTTAGTGAGCGGGACTTTAATTCAAATACAGATAAAAAATCATCTTAATAATTATTAAAAACCTTTTGCAGAGCAGGTTCTAGCCCCCTCTCCGCGAGGAGAGGGTTGGGGTGAGGCAATACTTGCAAATGAAACATTTAAGTTATTTAGTTGGACAACAATAATAAAAAATATGGAAGCTAATAGAAAAGAATCAATTCTATTGGTAATCCCTTTAGAAACTAATTTAATGATCGGTAAACTGCTATACTCGCTAAATACATCCCACCTTGCCCAACTGGTTTACCCTTTGTTATAATATTTATTTCCGCACCAACACCTGCAGATACAACTGCGCTCCATTTTTTATTTCTCTTTTTTATCAAATAACCAATTTCAATACTGGGTTGGTAAACAATAATTTTGGTAGAACCATTCGTCTGGTTAATCAATCCAATATCATTTTTCCAATCAACAATTGTATTGTATAATTCTCCCCTTGTTCCAATAAAAAAAGTACCTGGCTTTGTAGTAAATAAATATCGATAACCAAGTGAGATTCCATAACCAATGCCTTCTTCATTGTCATTTAATCCGCTCCAATTGTGTCTGTCCGCAATATTAACTCCAAGCTTTGTAAAAAAAATATGTTTGGGCCTGTAAGAATACATGACGGCTGGTCCAATTAACCAACCTGCCGGATACCATTGTACTTCCATGCCAAAATGTAAGTTGTTTAGGAATCTATTATTTTTATAATCCTGGCCTGCAACAGCGGAAACAATCCCAAAATAAATTATAAAAAATGTAGCAATTGCTTTTTGATGAAACATAATCGTTGCCTGAAATTGGAGAATGTTATTTAGTGCAAAAATAAAACTTAGGGCCACAAATTCTTTCAATGAAGATAAGAAAGATATGGACATCCTATTGTTGATAGTAACCTACAAATTGGTTATAGAGAAAACAAACTAGTTTTGCCAGCAGGTAAATAGTTCACTCTCTTAAGTCGGGTTGAACGGGAAGTTGATAACGATCCCCTCAATTTGACTAACTAACACGTTCATTTTTACCTATCGATTCTAATTGAAATGTTTATCAGCAATAAATATTTCGAGATAGTCATTGTTTTCAGCGGCCCATTTATAAAGCAGGTCACTTTTGATGGGTTCGTATATATCTTTTTTAAAAGGATCAGTAGGCAACACCTTATACGGAACCAACAGTAGAGAATTTGGTTCAATATAATCATAGTGCTTATCTGAATTGAGTCCCTTGATCTGGACGAATCGATATCCGTCTTTCTGGAGTTTATCCAATGCTTCCACACTAAAAAGGATTGTTCCTGATTTAGCGTCTTTGATTCCATTTCTCATTGTATTAACGTCTTTTCAATAATAACAACCGCCGGGTTCTAAAGTTTATCAGTTGAAAGAAATATTGGGGACTTCTTTGTTCAGCGAAACCGGGGAAAATTCAAATTGTTCTAATTTAAACAAAGATCATTCAATGTTTTAGAGGAGCAAGTCAATACGTTGCTGAAGCGTATGCAGGTTATAAAAAGAAGAGAAGCTACTAATATGATTAACTAGTAAAAGCCTCGATCAATCGCATTACTTCTGCTCCCTCATCGCCGCTGCATGGGTTTGGCCCTTCTCCTAAAAAATAACTTACAGTTTTTTCAATCATAGGCTGTTGAACATGCGGTAATAAGTCGAACGACAAAATGCTTGTTTTTTCAGTTGTTGAAAGTGTAATGGTATTCCCGCTAAAAATGTTAAACTTTAATATACCTGAACTGCCGATTATTTCGCAGTGATCCTCTTCTATTAGAGAATTAAAACACCAGGCACCATTAAAAACAGTACCATTTTCAAAAAGAATAGTTCCGGTAACTAAATCATCTGCCTTATATTGATTTTGCTGATTCATGGAAACACCCAATACTTTTTGAACAGGGCCAAAAAAATAATACATTAAATCAAGTTGATGGGGTGCAAGATCGTGAAAAAGTCCACCACCTGAAACCGAAGGGTTTATTCGCCAGGCTATTCGTGGATTGTTTATTTCATCTTTCGTAAGCGAAGGTTTAAACAACTTTATCTGTGCTAATAGTACATCGCCTATACTTTTGTTGGATATTAATTCTTTTACTTTCTTAAAAAGCGGTTGTTCTCTACGGTAATGTGCAACAACCAGTTTCAAATTCATTTTTTTTGCCATCACGGCCATTCGGACTGACGATTGATAACTGTGGGCCATCGGTTTTTCTACATAAACAGGTTTGCCTGCTTTCAATGCTGCAATCGTAAATTCCTCATGAGTAGAAGGAGGAGTGGCTACATATATTGCATTCACATCGGGGTCATTTATCAGTGAGCTTGCATCATCATACCATTTGGGTACCTGGTGGCGGTGCGCATAATCTTTTGCTTTTTGAGCATTTCTCCGCATAACCGCTACCAGCGATGAATTATTAACTTTATTAAAAGCAGGACCACTTTTTATTTCAGTAACATCTCCACAGCCAATAATGCCCCAATTAATCTTTTCCATACTTTTTGAATATTAAGAAATGTTTTAAATGGTTTCGATTTAGTATAGTTTTCGGTTAACAGTGATTGGGAGTAAATAACCTATTGGATCAGTAAAAGCTTTGAAATAGTAAACTTTTAGTTAGTAATAGGCTTTTTAGCTTGGGAACCACGTCGATCCACAGTAGTTCATAAATGCTAAAATAATGAATATTAGCCAAGTTTTTTTTGGGTAGCGAACTTACCCGAGTTGTAAACTTAGGGGAGTTGCGAACCCGGGGGAGTTCGCTACCGACCAACTTTTCAACTTGAAACAATTTACACTCATGTTGTTAAAAAATCTTTTCCGTCAATAAATCATGGTTTTCTTCGGATGCCAAACCTCGTAGAGTTGTAAACTTGTGGAGGTTGTAAACTTAGAGGAGTTGCGAACCCGGGGGAGTTCGCTACCGACCAACTTTTTAACTTGAAACCATTTACGCTCATTCTGTTAAAAAACCTTTTGGCTCAATAAAACAAAACTTTCTTCTATTCTTGATTAATATGTATAGGCATATAATATCAGGAAAGCCAGATGCTTATTTTCAACTAATTTTAATGTGGGTAAAACTGATAATTCAATTATTGAATAGTAGTGAGCAGCACTTAAATGATCCTTTTCTGCCACTAATAATTACAAAATAAGCGAATGGCTATAACTTCTTTAAAATCTGTCATTGGAGATATTGATATTTATCTGCTGGATCAAATTCTAAAAGGAAGGTATAAAAAGGATGAACTTCTTTTAGATGCTGGTTGTGGAAATGGTAGAAACCTTACCTGGTTTTTACAAAATAACCTATTGGTGTCCGGTATCGATAGAGATTTAGTGGCGATCCAAGATTTGAAAGAAAGGATGGCTGATTTGGACACCGCGAAGTTTAACGTATGCGAAATTGAAAATACTCCATTCGCCGACAACTATTTTGACCATATCATTTGTAGCGCCGTTTTACATTTTGCAAGGGGAAAGGAACATTTTCAACGCATGTGTGCCGAATTGGTGAGGGTATTAAAGCCGAATGGGTCGATCTTCATTCGAATGGCTTCTAATATTGGGATTGAAGATAAAGTGATTCTGATTGATGATGGAGTATACTTTTTGCCTGACGATTCTACCCGCTTTTTATTAACCAAACCACTTCTTGTTTCCTTTATGAAACAAAATCAGTTATCATTTCTGGAGCCATTGAAAACAGTAAATGTGGATGATATAAGATGTATGAGTACATTGGTTTTGCAAAAGTTTAGCTAACGGGATGATGTTGGATTTCTATCTTGAAAAAATACTCCCTCTTTTATAGCAATTTATTTTTTAAGAATTCTTGCCTGAATAATAGTTGATA
>JBJXDV010000295.1:0-12320 GCA_046153465.1 Chitinophagaceae bacterium | reverse complement strand
TTCATAGTCTGTATCCATCGTTGATAAAATATATAGCAGGGTAGATTTACCACAACCCGATTTTCCGGTAAGTGCTACAAACTCGCCTTTGTTAATAGAAAAATTAATATCCGTAAGTACACTTACTTTTACGGGGTCGTTAAATTCTTTATTAATTTTTTTGGCTTCTAATATTGTTTCACTCATTTTCCTCTTATAATTATTACAGGATCGACCTTACTTGCTTTACGGGCAGGAAACCAACCTGCAAAAAAAGTAGTGATTAAAGAAAATACTGCGCCGATTAAATAGAACATAGGGTTATAATTTATAGGATAGCTTTCTATATTAGGCAGTGCATCGCTTGTGAATGGAATTTGGTCAATAATTGCAGACAAACCAAGCCCTAATATTAAACCCAAAATGCCACCAAAAACTCCAATACTTACAGCAATTACCAAAAATATATTTTGTACATCTTTACCTGAGAAACCAGTTGCTTTTAAAATGGCAATGGTGTCCATTTTTTCATAAATCATCATGTTTAAAATATTATAAATGCCAAATCCAGCTACTATTAACAATACCACACCTACTGCATAAGAAATAAGTGTACGAACAGAGCTGCCCGTTTGAAATTGTGCATTGGCTGTTTGTATATCCACCGCATCAATATTAAAAAGTGTGGCATATTCTTTTGCCATAGATGGAGCCATAGTCAAATCTTTTAATTTTATTTGAATATCAGTGATATAAGTATTAGGCTTGCCCATTAACTTTTGCACCGTTGCAATAGAAGCATAGCTCTGTGTTTTATCAATATCCTGTACACCAGTTTTATATATTCCTATTATTTTAAGTTGAAAAATTTCACCACTTATAGTAGATACCTGAACTCTGTCGCCTACATTGGCAGAAAGTATTTTTGCAAGTCCTATACCTATAATAATGCTGTTATTAATTTTATCAATATCAACTGATTCCCCTTCAATAAGAAAATCATTAAAATGAAATAATGCTGCCTCATTGTGTATATCAATACCATTTACTACTCCAGCAATATCAATAGCTACATTATTAAAAAAAACAGGCGTTATTAATTTAGGTGCAATGCCCAATACACGGTTATCCTTTTGCAATGTTTGTATAATAGCCGCACTATTATAAATTTGCTGCCTCGCATTGCCAGATTTTACAGAACGTATAAAATTGTATTGATTTGTACTATCACCAATTTTATTTATAGGTTGATTTTTGTTAGGCTGTATTTCATTGTACAGTCTTACATGGGCTGTACGGTTTAGCATAATGCCATCCAACAAATCATTTAGGCCAGCCATAAAACTAAGCAAAGCAATAAACATGGTAATGCTGAAAGTAACACCCACAGCAGCTACCAACGTTTGTTTAAACCTGGCCAATAGCAATGATTTAGCTATGCTGCTGATCAGTTTAATATTCATAATGCTGGTTTATAAATAAAATCGTTAACTGTTATGCCACTTATTATTTCTACTTTCTGATAATCTTTTAATCCAACAATTACTTTTCTTTTTTTCTTTGATTCAATCAATACACTATCTCCTGCTAATAAATAGTTTCTTGGGATGGTGATGGCTTTTTCTTTTTGTTGTATTAAAATATTTGCTTCGCAGGTTAGGTTAGGATATAATGTAGCCGGTTGTTTTATAAACAAGGCTTCTATGGTAAATGATTTTGACCTTTCGTTCATTGTTGGATTTATTTTAGTTACTACAGCCTCAAAAACCTGTCCTTTATAACTGTCCATACTCAACATAATTTTCTGTCCGGTTTTTATCCGGTTAATATCAAACTCTTCTACCTGCAGTTCCATCATAAAATTGTTGGCATCTCCAATGATTGCAACCGGGCTCAGTGTATTTACCATTTCGCCTTGCTTCAATATTATATTGTACACTTTGCCATCGGCATTAGTTTTAATAGTGTAATCATTTTTTATGGAAGAGGATATTTGTAAATTATTTTGAGATTGCTTTGCCTGAAAATTAATTTGCTTTTGTAATTGGGTATAGCGGAGTTCAGCAGCCTGGTAGGCAGTTACAGAAGTTTTATAGGCAAGCTGCCGTTGCTCTAATTCGTTTTTAGTGCCAATATTTTCATTCCATAAATTTTGCTGCCGTTGCTGCAACAGCGCATCTTCAGTCATTTTT
Organism: Chitinophagaceae bacterium; assembly: GCA_046153465.1. Lineage (GTDB taxonomy): Bacteria > Bacteroidota > Bacteroidia > Chitinophagales > Chitinophagaceae > Endoryza. Next base: position 10,149 of record JBJXDV010000295.1, on the reverse strand, counting down.
GATTTAGCAAGATTTGTAGCAATCTGTAATTCATTTAGCCTTTCAGTATTAGCAGAAGTTGCAGCATAATCTGAAGATAGGGCAGCGTTTTCGTTATTTAATTGGGCATTGGTATTTACCAATTTTATTATTGCATCGCCTTTTTTCACCACATCACCCTCTTTCACCATTATAGCAGCAATTACCCCATTTACAGTTGAAAAAACTTTGTACTGATTATTACTTTTAATAATGCCGGAAGCATAAACAGATTCAGTAATTTTTTCCTCAACAGGTTTTATTTTTTCCTGTTTGCTTTTACAGGAAATAAAGAAAAATAAAAACAAGAGTATATTTAGCGAATGTCTTATCATAATGCTGCATAATTTGTACAAGCTTTTTACTAAGCTATATTATTCACTAATTTTATTTCTTTATGGTGTCTTCCATACACTCAATTTCTGTTTTCTCTTTTTTTATATCCTGGCGTATAAAGCTGAATATACTCATGTAAACATTCGCTATCCATACTAACGCAAAACCTGCAATAATATAACCCCGCCAATCATTCATCAGCAATTTATAATCAGTTAAAAAAAGAAAGATGATGGTTACATAATGACTAAAACAATACTCACAGGTAAATAGGTAAAAGGACTTTCTCGCCAATAATGTTTTGGCATTTTTACTTTTTGTAATACAGTAATCTCTCGGCTCTTTAAAAATTTCTTCATGCGTTACCGTCCATGCTGTACATGCAATGGGTATAAATAATAAAAAAAGCCATGCTATTTGAATAGTAATATTCATAATAATATTTTATAATTCTTTTAATTTTATTATCATTGAAACAAATAATTTATGACTGTTTTATTTATAAATCTACACCTTATCCAATAGTGTTTATTTACTTTCATCCCAATTAACATTCACTATAATTTCATTTTTTCTATTTAATACTTGGTAGGGTGGGTTATATGCCAAAAGGCGAAAATTTCCATAAAAAGTAATTTCATTTTCATTTAATACTTTTATTAATTTATCGGTATATACTTCTATATCTTCCTCTGAAGCATAACCTCCAAATTTTATAGCCGCCACATATTCATCCGGCATTGTTTTAATAACTACTTGCTTATCATTTGGTTTTGGCAAATTTTTCAAATTGTAAGTAGAAGGCATTACAAAACTCATGGTTGAAACAGAATTATTTATATCCATACGTACCGGTGTAGTCATAGAAATTTTCTGTTCTCTTTCGTTTCCACCAAAAATATACCCTGCCAATTTTCTAAATCCTGAGCTGCCCAGTTCTTTGTAAGACTTAGCTGAAGAAGTAATCGTAGCAATAGTTGCAGCGGGGTAAAATCGTATTTCAAAATTATCTTTTGTAAGGACTACTTTGTATAGCTGTGTTTCTGTTTTTTCTGCCGACATAACTACATAGATTTGAAATATTATAAATAAAACCGCCACTACTACAGCTACTATCAAAATTATTTTCATAATGATATAATTGATTTTTTTGCTCCTTCATAAATGGGATAATCCGTATATCCCTTTTCATCAGCAGTATAAAATAAATCCATCGTCAGGTCTTGTGATAGTGGCCAGTCGTTCGCCATTCTTTCAACCAAATCAGGGTTATTAATAAACGGCCTTCCAAAAGATATCAAGTCGGCTAATCCACTTTCAATATCTGTCTCTGCTCTTTTTTTATCATAGCCGCCGCAAAGTATAATAGTATTCTTAAAATTTGTTCGAACCAGTTGTTTTATTTCAAGCGGTACTACAGGTGCCCCCATTGCAGAATGGTCAACAAGATGGATATGAGCAATGTCAATATTGTTTAATTGTTTACTCAGGTAATCATAAGTAGCATCAATTTCAGGATAATGTGGCATATCACTTGCCACCGCATAAGGAGATAAACGGATGCCTGTTTTTTCTTTGCCGATAGCATCAGCAACCGCTGTTACAACTTCTACAACAAAGCGGCAGCGGTTCTCGATACTTCCACCATAATTATCTTTTCTGTTATTGCTAACAGGCGAAAGAAATTCTTCTAATAAATAACCATTTGCACCATGCAGTTCTACGCCATCAAACCTTGCTTCCATAGCATTTTTTGCAGCCAATACATATTCGGCTTTTGTGGTGATAATATCTTTGGCGGTCATTTCTTTTGGTACAGGATAATCCTGAAGTTGTTTGGCATCCGTCCACATTTGCCCGGCTGCTTTAATTGCCGAAGGTGCCAGTATTTCTGTGCCTTCAGCCATGTTAAGCGGATGGCTTATTCTTCCGCAGTGCATTAACTGTATAAATATTCTTCCACCATTTCCATGTGCTGCGTTGGTTACTTTCTTCCAGCCTTCCACTTGTTGTTTGCTAAAAATTCCAGGTATCCGGGCATACCCCAATCCATTAGCAGATGGGGATGTACCTTCTGTTATTATTAACCCGGCTTGCGAACGCTGTTCGTAATACTTTGCCATCAGCTCATTTGGAATATTGCCAATAGCCCTGCATCTTGTCATGGGTGCCATTACAATGCGGTTTAGTAAGGTTTCTGCACCCAGTTTTGTTTCCTCAAATAGTTTATATGTTTTCATTGTATTTATTATTCAGTGATTGGTAAAGTACTAAGTTGGTTGCTTTTATGGTGCTAAGTGTTATACAATTATTTAAAAGAGTTGTATCATTCACACATAACAATGGCAGGCTGATTTATTAAAAGTAGCTTACAAAAATTACAATAGAATTTATGGCAAATAAATACTTCACTTATTTCCTGCATATACCAAACAATGGCTGCAAAATAAATTACATGACCATAAAGCTTACATCAATATTAATGGAGAAGATATGCCGGAGATATTGAACTGGAAATGGAATACACAACAAAAATCAAAACAACTTTAAAAATATAAACATGAAAAAGATTTTAATTATTTTAAACGAGAGCCATATACCTGAACAGGCAATTAAAAGAGCCATCCATATTGCTAAACAGAGTAACTCCTTACTGGAAGCAGTATTTATTAATGACATCAATGGGTTAGACTTCGGTTATCCTTTTCCCAACGATCTATTTTTATTGAGTGAAAAAGTAAGAGCAGAAACCCGGACAGCAGAAAGCATGAAACTATTGGAAAGTAACGCACAGGTGTTTAAAGACGAGTGTAACGAACAGGGTATTGAATATAAAATTGAAATTGATAAAGCGGTATCTTTAAAGCATTTGATTACACTGAGCAGTTTTGCCGATTTAATTATTGCAGATTCAAAATCCGATTCGGATGAATACAGTATTAAGGATTTACTGGCAGATGCACATTGTCCGTTATTGCTTATTTCAAAAAATGCAGAACCGATAATAAAAGTATATGTTGCTTATGATGGCAGTGCATCCAGCATGTATGCGGTAAAAATGTTCAGTTATATTTTTCCAGAGTACATGAATTTCAATATTCACTTCTTTCAAATTGCATCCGGCGATACTACCGAAATCACACACTTAGATGAGATAAAAAGCTGGGCTGCCATGCATTTTTCAAATATAAAATTTGAATTGATTAAGGGCAGTACAAAAAAAGAACTGGTGGAGTATATACGTCAGGATTCAGAAAAAGCTATCATTGTAATGGGTGCCTACAGCGGTTCATCTATTACCCGACTGTTTTTAAAAAGTACTGCGGAATCAGTAATTAATGAAACCAATGCCAGTTTATTTATTACGCATCAATAATGCAAAATGCATGCAAATAATTTCAATATAAAAGGTTTAGATGATAAGGAGGTACTTGCTGCAAGGGAAAACTACGGCTTGAACAAATTGAGTTATAAAAAAGAAAATGGATTTTTTGATGCATTGAATAGTTTAGCAAAAGAGCCTATGCTAATCTTGTTGTTGGTTGCTGCTGCCATTTATTTTATAAGTGGCGATACCGGGGATGGCATTTTTATGCTATCAGCCATTATAATGGTGTCTGCCATTTCTTTGTACCAGGATTCAAGGAGTCGAAACGCGTTGGAGAAATTAGAAAACTTTACTCAACCTCATTGCAAAGTAATAAGGAACGAAGAGGTAATAGAAATAAAAAGCGAAGAGTTGGTTGTTGGTGACAGCCTGATAGTAGAAGAAGGGACTTCCATTGCAGCAGATGGAATTATTGTACACTCTAATGATTTTTCAGTGAATGAATCCATACTCACCGGTGAATCTTTTGCTGTTGAAAAAGATAAGACCAAAACCGATAATTTAATTTATCTCGGTACAACTGTAGCCAGTGGATTAGCTATTGCAACTATTACCTTTATTGGCAATGAAACCAAACTGGGAAAGATTGGTAAGAGCCTTGAAAGTATACAGGAAGAAAAGACACCACTGGAATTGCAGATAAATAATTTTGTAAAAAAGATGGTAATTGCAGGTACCATTATTTTTCTAATTGTCTGGGCAGTCAATTATTTTCACTCTCATAATGTATTGGATAGTTTATTGAAGGCACTCACCCTTGCCATGAGTATTTTACCAGAAGAGATACCTGTTGCCTTTACCACATTTATGGCATTGGGTTCATGGCGATTAATGAAGTTGGGTATTGTAGTAAAGCAAATGAAAACGGTAGAAACCCTTGGTAGCGCCACTGTAATTTGTACCGATAAAACAGGAACCATTACAGAAAATAAAATGAGTTTGGCAAGGCTTTTTGTATTGGCATCCAACAAAATTTCAGTTGCTGAAAATATTTCTACTATTGACGAAAAAGAACTAATCAGGCTGGCGATGTTTGCCAGTGAACCTATTCCTTTTGACCCAATGGAAATTGCTTTGCACAATGAATACACAAAAGAAAATAAAGTTGATGAAAGGCAACAGTACAAAATGATTCATGAGTACCCGATAGAAGGAAAGCCACCAATGATGACACATATTTTTGAAAATGATTTAGGTAAACGCATCATTGCGGCTAAAGGTGCGCCGGAGGCTTTAATGAATATATCCAATCTTTCTCCAGCCGAAAAACAACAAATAGAAACTGCCATTGAAGTTATAACCACAGATGGCTACCGTGTATTAGCTGTTGGAGAAGCAGATTTTAGCGGCACCAATTTTCCAGCAACACAACAACAATTTCAATTTGCTTTTAAAGGCATTGTTGCTTTTTACGACCCCCCAAAAGAGAATATTGAAAAAGTTTTAAAAGATTTTTATACAGCCGGTATCAAGGTAAAAATTATTACAGGCGATAATTCGGAAACCACATCCGCCATTGCCAAACAGATTAGTTTTATGGGATATGAAAAAAGTGTAACCGGAGATGAGCTGATGAAATTAAACGATGCTGATTTAAAAAATACCGTTACCAGTACCAATATATTTACCCGAATGTTTCCTGATGCAAAATTGAAAATTATCAATGCTCTAAAGGCAAAAAACGAAATAGTAGCCATGACAGGGGATGGTGTAAATGATGGCCCTGCATTAAAGGCAGCACATATCGGAATTGCAATGGGCAAAAAAGGAACTGAGATTGCCAAGCAAGCGGCTTCATTGGTTTTAGTAGATGATGATTTATCCAAGATGGTGGATGCTGTGGCTATGGGCAGAAAGATTTACGCCAATCTTAAAAAAGCCATTCAATATATTATCTCCATTCATATTCCGATTGTACTTACCGTATTTATTCCACTGGCATTGGGATGGATTTATCCCAATATTTTTTCGCCGGTACATATCATTTTTTTTGAATTAATTATGGGGCCAACCTGTTCTATCATTTATGAAAATGAACCGATGGAGAAAAATACCATGCAGCAAAAACCACGGTTATTCACCACTACTTTTTTTAACGTGAAGGAACTTACAACAAGCATTATACAAGGATTGATGATTACAGCTGGCACGTTGCTTTGTTATCAATATGCAGTGCGGCAAGGTTTCAGCGAAGCTCATACCCGAACAATGGTATTCACTACTTTAATAGCTGCCAATATATTTTTAACCATGGTAAACCGTTCCTTTTACTATTCCATTTTAACTACCATGAAATATAAAAATAATTTGGTGTTGTTAATCATAAGTATCACTATTTCAATTACAGCCCTTTTGCTTTATATAAAGCCTTTGAGTGATTTTTTTAAATTTGAGCAGTTAGATTTATCGGAATTATTGATAAGTATTGGGATAAGTTTTTTGAGTGTTATTTGGTATGAAATAGTAAAATGGACAAAGCGAACGAACGCTATAAATATTAAAGAGCATAATCAATAAAACTCATGGCACTTAAATTTCCTGAAATAATAAAAAACGAAACCCCAACTTTAGTTGATTTTTTTGCAGAATGGTGTGGCCCCTGCAAAACAATGAAGCCGATCCTGGAAGAACTGAAAAAGAAGACTGGTGATAAACTGACTATCTTAAAAATAGATATTGATAAAAGTCCGCAAACTGCATCTGCTTACCAAATACAAGGTGTGCCTACACTTATCTTGTTTAAAAACGGTGAAATAAAATGGCGGCAATCAGGTGTGGTATCTGCCAATCAGCTAATACAAATTATGCAGCAATATGCCATATAAATGGAGAAATCTTTTTTCCAAATGTGTGAATAACACAACTTATTTATAAGGTTATGTAACTCCTGCAGGTATTAGAATATCAACCTTTGCTTATCATTGTTTCATTAAAGAAGCCATGAAATTTATTTATGAAAAAAAGTATTCTCCCCGCCTTATCAATGGCTGTAATCATTGCCGCATCCTGTACCTCAACTAAAATTACCAGCAGTTGGAGAGAGCCTGATAAAACAGTAACTGTTGATAAGCTGAATAAAGTGTTGGTGGTAGCATTGTTTAAGGATGAAACCAGCCGCCATAAAGCAGAAGACCAGATGGCGGGCTATCTTAACGAAAAAGGTTTTGTATCGTACAACTATCTAAAAGAGAGTTTTGATAAAAAAAATGAAGATGCTTTAAGAGAAAAAATAAAAGCAGATGGATTTGATGGAGCTGTGACTATGCGGCTGGTAGATGTAGATAAACAAGAAAATTATACCAGGGGCAATATCTCATCTTACCCTGCTTACTACCGAAATTTTAGCGGTTATTATCATAGAAGCTGGTCTTATTATTCTACCCCCGGTTACTATACTACTACGAAAACTTACACAATAGAAACAAATGTGTATTCCATAAAAGAAGATAAAATAATCTGGAGTGGCATTTCTGAAACTACAAATCCGGATGGTGTTAAAAAACTGACAGAAGAAGTAGCTGCGGTGGTTTATAAAAAAATGATTAAAGAGGGTTTTATTAGCAAGTAAACGGTTTTTATTTTACTGTATTTCCGGCATAAGTGTTGGCTTAAAAAAAATTTATGAAAAGAAGAAAATTTTTAAGTGTTGCCGGACCTACAATTATAATTTCAGGCGTAACCTACTATTTACAAAGCGATAAAAGCAATTTTATTAGAGCAGATGAGAAACTAACCGAAGCAACGGCATTTCCGCTACAACCCGATGAAAAAGAAATATTATTTTTATCCTCCCTTGCCCCAAGCGGCCATAACACTCAGCCGTGGTTTGTAAAATATATAGAGCCTTATCTTTGGGTAATTAGCAATGATAAAAACCGCTGGCTGCCTGGTGTTGACCCTACTCAACGGGAAACTATTTTATCAATCGGAGCATTTATACAGAATCTTGAATATGCTGCAAATAACCTGGGCTATAATTGCCAGTTCAGCATTTTAGCTACAACTAACCAGGATGAAAATATTGTTGAAGTAAAGCTTACTAAGGCAACGAGTATTATCAAATATGACATTGAACAAATAAAACATCGCCGCACTATACGGTCAAACTATCTAAGCGATACACTTAAAAAAGATGATAGTTCATATCTACTTAAAGAAGAAACTGATTTTATACATTATCTCCCCAATACTTCAAAACAACATCATTGGCTGAACGAACAAACCATCGAAGCCAACAGGATTCAAGCCTATCGTGATGCTGCACAAAGTGAATTAGCCAACTGGATAAGATTTTCCAGTAAGGATGCTGAAAAAAATAACGATGGACTTACGCTGGCGAGTATGGAAATAGAAGGAATATCGGGCTGGTATTTGCGCAATTTTTATGATAAAAAAGAGGTGATGAAAAAAAAATTCAGGGAACAAAGTATTGATAAGGTTGTAAAGCAGGTTTCACAATCTGCAGGATGGCTATTGATTACAAGCAAAGATAATTCGGTAGCAACTTTATTGGAAACCGGTAAAAGATTACAAAGACTATGGTTAAAAATAAGGGAAAAGAATATCGCTATTCATCCAATGACGCAAGTAATTGAAGAAGCATCCACTAATCAAATATTAAATCAATCAATCGGCATCAACGAGCCTGTTCAATTTATTTTACGAACGGGGTATTTAAAAAATTATCCGGAGCCGGTTACGCTGCGGCGGCCGGTTGATAGGTTTGTAAAAACTTAAAAACGATTGGCAAATATGTAAATTATGATGGTAAATAAAATTAAACCACTTTGGTACCTACTCATAGGAATTGTAATCATGTTTGCTACACACATGACCTATAGCATTGATTTAGCAGCGTGGGTTTCAAGTGTCCCTTTTTTAATTTATTTAAGCATAACCAAAGGATCGAAATCAAGATTACTTTTTGTTTTAACACTCATTATTGCCTGGTCATTAAGTGTTTCAAAAATCCTGTCCCCTCCCATGCCTGTAATAATGATTTTTTTATTTTCAGTTCCTATCAGTTTGTTTCATCTTCCGGGGTATTTATTATGGGACAGGTTTAAAAAATACAAATGGTCGTTTCTTTTATTTCCTGCTGTAATGGTATTAATGGAATGGATACAATATACTTTTACGCCATTTGCAAGTTGGGGTGTTGCAGCTTACACACAATCGCACAACCTCACATTAATGCAATCCGTTTCATTATTTGGAATGGCGGGTTTAAGTTTTTTAGTTTACTGGGTAAATATTTCAATAACAGAAATAGTGCTAAGTAAAAAACTAAAGCTGCAAACATTTCAACTACCTATTGCTGTTTTGTTAATACTTGTTTTATTTGGGTCATTTCGTTATGAGATGAGTAAATCAAAAGGAAACGATACCATTACAGTAGCAGCTGTTGGTACCAATTCGGAAGTGAGCGGTTTACCATTGCCTTCTAAAGAAAGTAACGATACCATTAAAAATATTTTGTTTCAAAGAACAAGGGTTGCTGCAAAAGCCGTTGCTGTGCTTGTTGTTTGGAATGAGGCTGCAACTTTCATTTTCCCAAACGATGAAGCAGCATGGAAGGACTCTTTATCGGTACTTGCATCTACACTTAAAATTTCATTAGTCGCTTCTTATGTGTTGCCTGTTTCAATAGCACCTCTTAAATACGAGAATAAATATTTATTCATTGATTCAACCGGAAAGATTGTATATACTTATCATAAACATCAGCCGGTGCCGGGTGAGCCTTCCATGAAAGGAAAAGAACCTCTAAAAGTTATTGAAATTAATGGGGCTAACATTGGCGGAGCTATTTGCTACGACTATGATTTTCCATACCTGGCAAGAGGGTTTGGAAAGTTGCATGCAGATATTGTTGCCCTTCCTTCTTCTGACTGGAGAGGCATAGACCCGCTGCACTCAAAGATGGCGGCTTTCAGGGCTATAGAACAAGGGCATTCAATTCTCAGGTCAACTCGGTTTGGGAATTCTGCTGCCATTACTCCTTATGGAGAAATAATTTCGCAAATGAGCAGCTTTGATAAAAATGATAGGATTATGATTGCGCATTTACCTGTAAAGGGAGTTACAACTGTTTATTCAATTATTGGTGATGTTTTTATTTATATCTGTATGATTTTTATTTTGATGTTTTTTGTTTTCAAAAAAACTTAAATACTGAAAGGAACAATTTTAAAATTTAAAATTTAAAAAAATGGATAACAAACAAAAAGTAGTAAGCTTACTAAAAGCAATTGAAACAGGGGCAACAGAGCCTGTTGGCTACATTAATCCTGACAAATATATTCAGCACAATTTAGGTATTGCCGATGGGCTTGCAGGTTTTGCTGCATTGTTACAATCGCTTCCTCCAAATTCTGCGAAAGTGAATACGGTTCGTTCTTTTCAAG
>JBJXDV010000294.1:0-23574 GCA_046153465.1 Chitinophagaceae bacterium | reverse complement strand
GTGGCAAAAAATAACTGCAAAGCCGCCGATGCTCTAATTTTTTATTAAAAAATAAAAGACCCGATAAAGGAGTCTTTTATTTGTACCGGAGAGCAGACTTGAACTGCCGACCTTCGGGTTATGAATCCGATGCTCTAACCAGCTGAGCTACCCCGGCATAAGGGCGGCAAAAATAGATAAATATGGCTAAAAAAGGAAATCAATTAGGTTTGTGGAGTAATCCGATAGAAAAAATTACAATCTAAGAGGCTGTCTAAAAATGATTTTATATTTTTTTGTATAGCCGCAGATTCGCAGATGTAGTACGGATAAGTTTTCCTAGTTGAGGTTTTTAATCTGCGAATCTGCGGCTTATATTATTAGAAGTATGAATTTTAGACAGGTTCTAAGTGCGGTATTAAATAACCTTCAGGGAATTAGTTCTTTTTCTCTTCATCTTTTCAAATAACCAATAACTTGCTTTGGTACTAAGTATACCAATACCCGCGCCTGCAATTATATCAGCCAACCAGTGCTTGTTATTATAAATTCTTAATACTCCGGTGGCAGTACCCATCAAATAACCAGAATATTTTAACCAGGGAGAATAACTCCGGAATTCCTGTGCCATAAATTCGGCTCCACTAAATCCTGCGGCAGTATGACCCGATGGAAAAGAATTATAGGCAGAACCATCCGGTCTTAATTGATGAGTCAATTTTTTCAAACCAAAAACAGTTCCTGCCATAATTAATGTAGACATACCAAATAGAATAGTTCGGTTCTTAAAATTATTTTTACCCTTTACCCCGGCTATATTTAATAAATAGACTGAAGCAGCCGGTGCAAATTGCAGGTAGTTGTCGATGTTAGTATGAAATTGATCATTGTGCTCCAGTATTTCTTCTCTTACTTCAATATTAGCTTCTTTCAATCCTCTACTGCCAAGACTTATAAAACCATAAAGGACCATTGCAGTTGGCACACTTATTTTTTTTATGGATAAATAGCCTGTTTTGTTTGAGGGACTCTCAATTTTTAGCACACTATGGCTATTGTTAAAACTTGCCCGTTCTACTAGTAAACCTGTAGTGAATTGAGCTCGAAGGCTTTGGCATAATAGAATTGTGGCAAAGAAGAAATAATATTTCATGCAATTGGCTTATAAGGGGTTTATTCACTAATGCAAACTAAAATTTCCTTGATTCTATTGTATCAACGTACCTTATTTTTTTAAAACTGGTTTAATGATTATTGTTTTCTACCTGGATATTGTAAAAGTGCCTGTTCTAAACAATCCATAGCAGCATTGATCGCATCTACATTCAATACATAGGCCAGTCGCACCTCGTTTTTACCGAGGCCTGCTGTACCATAAAAACCTGAAGCCGGGGCTAACATCACTGTTTGGTTTTTATGCGAAAAAGATTCCAATAGCCATTGACAAAAAATATCACCATCATCTATCGGTAACCGGGCAATTGCATAAAAAGCGCCACCTGGGTTTGGACAAAAAACTCCTGGCATTGCATTCAATCTTTTTACCAGCACATCCCTGCGTTTAAGATATTCTTTTTTTGGCTTATCAAAATAATTTTCTGGTAAATCTATGGCTGCTTCGCCCATAATTTGAGCTAAACCGGGAGGACTCAATCTTGCCTGGGCAAATTTCATTGCAGTATCATACACCATCTTATTTTTGGTAACAAAGGCTCCTAATCTTGCACCACAGGCACTATAGCGTTTACTGATTGTATCCATCAATACTACATGTTGTTCAAGCCCAGGTAAATGAAGGGCACTTACATATTCTCCATCATAGCAAAATTCGCGGTAAGCTTCGTCACTGAAAAGATATAAATCGTGTTTCAAACAAATTACTTTCAATGCTTCCATTTCGGCCCTGCTATATAAATAACCAGTGGGGTTATTCGGACTGCAAATGATAATTGCTTTTGTTTTGGGACTGATTACTTTTTCAAAATCCTCAATAGGCGGCAGCGCAAACCCGTTTTCAATACGAGAGGTAATCGGAACAACCTGCACTCCGGTAGCACATGCAAAACCATTGTAGTTAGCATAAAAAGGTTCTGGAACAATCACCTCATCACCCGGATTTAGGCAACATAAAAAACCAAACATTATGGCTTCTGATCCACCGGTAGTAATAAGTAGTTGGTCATAATTAACATCAATTCCTACTTTTTTATAATACTGCACTAGTTTTCTTCGATAAGATTCGTTGCCGGCACTATGGCTATATTCTAACACTTTAATATCTGCTTTCCGAACCGCATCTAATATAGCTGGAGGTGTTTCAATATCTGGTTGCCCGATATTAAGATGATATACTTTAATCCCTTTTTTCTTAGCAGCTTCTGCAAAGGGAACCAGTTTGCGTATAGGAGAGGGCGGCATTATCTCGCCCCGATTACTGATAGTTAGCATGTGACGAAGATAATGACAATTGAAAAATGTATCGAGTAAAATGTAAAAGGGTTCCCTGCCTGAGAACCCTTTTGGTATCTAAAATATAGTAGAAGTTTATATTGCTATTCTATCCTTTAGTTCCTTTTGTTTTTTCGTACTTCGCATAATCATCTGTACTTAATACCTCACCCGTTATGGTTAAGGTTAAATAACCATCAACACCAGCCAGTTTTACTGAAATGGTTTTATTAAACGGACCAGGTGCTGCTGCATTAAAACCAGCAGTAATTTTATCAGACTTACCAACGGCCACAGGCGCCTGAGGCCAAACAGGAGTAGTACAACCACATGATGCCTGTGCTGTTTCAATGACTACTATTTTTTCGCTTGCATTCGAAAAAGGAAATTCATGAGTAACGGGAGATCCTTGTTTGATCTTCCCAAAATTGTAAGCAACTTCTTTGAATTTTACATAATCTTCAGGCTTTTTGGCAACCGTTGCTTCCTGTGAAAACAAAGAAGCAGCAAAAAGAGTAAAAACAAATAAAAAAGTCATCTTTTTCATACGTATCAGTTTATTTAATTATTGATTGGTTTGCTTTAATAATGCTATAGACGAATTTGCCGGAGCAGAGGTGGCAGCAGCTTTGAAAACAATTCCGGAAATAGTTATTGTTTTTGTTTGACTGCCATTATAAAGGATAGTAACTGTTTTTTGAAAGGCTCCTTCAGAGGCAGCATTAAAACCAACCTTTATGGTTGTTATACCTCCCGGTTTGATAGCTTCAGTACTCCATTCAGGGGTAGTGCATCCGCAACTTGCCTGCACATTTTCTATACGAAGTGGTTCAGTACCCGCGTTGCTCACTTCAAACAAATGCGTAACAGGCCTTCCTTGCTGGATTTTTCCGAAGTCATGACTCACTTGTTTGAGTACCAACAATTCTGGTGTTAAAACGGATGGAGAGAGCGGTGTTGCATTTTGGCCATTTACAGAAATAGCCAATACAATTAAAAATAAAGAAAACAGCTTTTTCATTATTGGGTAAACGTTTAATCTGTTTCAAAAGTACATTTTTAAGCCGGGAAAAACCAACTATTTCTCCCCCTAATGACATTTTTTTAACACTCGGAACAAAAGGAAGGTAGTATCCCTATTTTTGCTAAATGGAACTTATCTCCACCAACGATGTACTATCCGGTGAAAAACTTTCTTTTGATCGTTTTCGCAATGAAGTACTAAAGGATTACAGGCTCGCGTGTATAAGTCGCGAAGCAAGTTTACTAGGTCGGAAAGAGGTGCTAACCGGCAAAGCCAAGTTTGGAATTTTTGGTGATGGAAAAGAAGTGGCCCAGGTAGCCGCTGCTAAATTTTTTAAACCGGGTGATTTTTTATCTGGGTATTACCGCGATCAAACAATTGCATTTGCTACGGAGGCCGCTTCCGTGGAAGAATTCTTTTCGCAGTTATATGCCGATCCAAATGCTGAAAATGAACCTCATAGTGGCGGACGACAAATGAATTCTCATTTTGCCTCACCTTTTGTAAATGAACAGGGAGAATGGCTTGATCTGGTAAATCGTAAAAATATCACTTCCGGTATGGCGCCAACGGCTGCACAAATGCCCCGCTCTATTGGATTGGCTCTTGCATCAAAATTATTCCGTAACGAAAGTACCTATCGGCAATTTGATCATTTAAGTACTAATGGAAACGAAGTTTGTTTTTGTACAATCGGAGATGCTTCCACATCAGAAGGACATTTTTGGGAGACAATTAATGCGGCGGGTGTAATGCAAATTCCGATTGCTTTTTTTGTTTGGGATGATGGATATGGGATTTCGGTTCCAACGAAATTTCAAACTACTAAAGGTTCCATTTCAGAGGCATTAAAAGGAATGCAGAAAAAAGATGGATCCAACGGAATTGAAATTTATAAAGTAAAAGCCTGGGACTATGCCGGCATGTGTGAAGTGTTTGAAGCAGGCATTCAAAAAATACGCGATACTCATACGCCTGCTCTTTTTCATGTAGAAGAAGTAACACAACCACAAGGTCATTCTACTTCGGGTAGCCATGAAAGATATAAAACCCCTGAAAGGCTAAGTTGGGAACGGGAGTGGGATGGGAATAAAAAAATGCGTGATTGGATTTTAGAAAATGAATTGGCCAGCGAAGAAGAATTAACAGACATTGAGGTAAGTGCAAAAGAATTGGTTCGTACGGGGAAGCAAAAAGCCTGGGACAAATTTTTTGTTCCTATCAAAGAACAGGTCGAAAAAAGTGTTTCGCTCTTAAATGCAATTATTTCAAATGGTGGCGATGCAGGCGACGTGGTTGTTAATATAAAGAATAATCTCTTGTCCAATCGCGAACCCATGCGTAAAGATATATTGGTGGCATTGCATGCGACCCTTGAAAATGTTGACCAGTTTAACGGAGCGTTGGTAAAAAATTATTTCGATGAATTGCGCAGAGAGGGTATTGATTATTATAATTCACATTTGTATAGTGAAGCTCCTAACAGTCCGTTGAATTGTAAGGGTACAGAAATTCAATATAATGCCGATGCCCCAGTGGTAAATGGGTATGAGATATTAAACAAGTATTTTGAAGCACTTTTTGCCAATAATAAAAAAGTAGTAGCATTTGGGGAAGATGTAGGAAAAATTGGCGATGTTAACCAGGGCTTTGCCGGTTTGCAGGCTAAATATGGTGAAAATCGGATTTTCGATTGTGGAATTCGTGAACTAACGATAATGGGTCAGGGAATCGGGTTGGCAATGCGCGGACTGAGACCCATAGCTGAAATTCAATACATTGATTACCTCGTTTACGGCTTGCAGCCATTGACGGATGATGCAGCAACATTGCATTGGAGAAGCAAAGGAAGGCAAAGCGCCCCGCTTATTGTTCGAACAAGAGGTCATCGTTTGGAAGGCATTTGGCATAGCGGTTCTCCCATGGGAATGATGCTAAGTTCTTTGAGGGGCTTTCATATTGGGGTACCCCGAAATATGGTTCAGGCCATAGGCTTATACAACACCATTCTGTCGGGTAATGATCCGGCAATTATCGTGGAGTGTTTGAACGGATACCGATTAAAAGAGAAACTTCCTGCTAATTTACTAAACTACCAGGTACCATTAGGTGTACCTGAAGTAATTCGTGAAGGAACGGACATTACCATTGTTTCCTACGGATCTACTTTAAGAATTATTCAGGAGGCTGCAGATGTTTTACAGAAATCTGGTATTTATTGTGAAATTATAGATGTACAAACCTTATTACCTTTCGACATTCATCATATAATTCTCGGGTCGTTGAAAAAAACCAATCGGATTGTATTTATTGATGAAGACGTGCCAGGTGGTGCCGCTGCGTATATGTATAATAGTGTAATGGAACAGCAGGGCGGCTATCGTTGGCTTGATACTGCTCCCCGTACCATCACGGGAAAAGCACATCGCCCCAGTTATAGCAGCGATGGCGATTATTTCAGTAAACCCAATGCAGAAGAAATTATAGATGTGCTGAAGGAAATGATGAAAGAGTAGATAGTTTTTAGTTTGTGGTTGCAGAAAATCGAGAATGCTTTATTCAATGTTGCCTGCCTTTACTCAAACTCTTACACCTGAAGAACTATAAACCATAAACTACAAACCATAAACAACTCACCATGAAACTTACCTTATATCAAATTGATGCATTCACTAATAAACTTTTTGGCGGTAACCCTGCAGCCGTTGTTCCTCTAAAGAAATGGTTAAGCAAAATTCAAATGCAACAACTGGCATCGGAAAATAACTTAAGCGAAACCGTTTTTTTTATTCCTTCAGCGAGGAAAGGAGTTGATTATGATATCCGTTGGTTCACTCCGGGCATCGAAGTTAATTTGTGCGGACATGCTACGCTCGCTGCCGCTTTCGTGATCTTCTCTTTTATTAAAAGAAAAAAGAAATCAATCGTATTCAGTAGCATGAGCGGGTTATTAAAAACATATCAGAAAAAAGACCGAATTGAAATGGATTTCCCGAGTTGGAAACCGGAACGGATAACCGATTATCCATCGAACCTGGCAGCAGCATTGGGTGGCGTTGAAATTGTTGGTGTTTATAAACACAGAGATTTATTGGTTGAATTAGCAACCGAAGTTGAAGTAAAAAATTGTTCGCCTGATTTTTCATTGTTAAAATCATTTGAACAGGATATAATGATAACGGCACCCGGTAATGATTGTGATTTTGTTTCGCGATTCTTTGCGCCAGTTTCTGGCATTGATGAAGATCCGGTAACTGGTTCAGCACATTCTCAACTGATTCCATTTTGGAGTGAAAAATTGAATAAGAAGAAAATGAAAGCAAAACAACTAAGTGCTCGTGGGGGTGAGATTGGTTGTGAGCAATTGAATAAAAAAAGAGTACTTCTTTCGGGGCAATGCGTGTTCTATTTAAAAGGAATATTTAAAATTTAATTTTTTTGCTATGTTAAGCGCTGAGGAAAAAAGATTTGTGCGTTCATGGGAATATCAGCGTAAAGATGGTAAACGCTCCTACTTCTTATTATATATTATTACAGGCACTATTGTAAGCAGTATTATTGTTTCTTTTGTTGCTGCTATGCTATCCTCTTTTAGTATGCCCGAGAGACCGTGGATAATTCCTATTATCAGTTTTGTTATAACCTCACTACTCACCATATATAGTTGGCAGCGAAGCGAACGAAGGTTAAAAGAGATTATTAAAAGAGAAATAAGAGATAGTAAAACCTTTGGCGAAGAAAAAATTTCTGAAGTAGATTAGTCTAAAAATTTATCCTTCCATTCCGGTTTTGGTAACCAACACTCATTTTTTTTTCCAAACCACTTATATCGGTTCTTTGAAATCCAATTATATACTCCATCGCGGATAAATTTTGGTACAATTATAAACCCGTATAATAAACGCCAGCCTCCTCCGAGATATTTCAGCATTCGCAAAGCTCCCGAAGATTTACTATACAGGTTTTCTTCTTCCAATAACATAAAGGAATTAAAGGTATCCGTTGATAAATTATATTTCTTTAAAATGGACTGCCCAAAATTTCCTTGCAGGGAACCAAACAGAAACTGATTTTTCTTATCTCTTTTCAAAATAAATTGTACGCTGCTGCTGCATAAATTGCAAACGCCATCAAACAATACTATTTTTTTAGCCGGGAAATCAGCAATCGGGCGACTTAGTTCATTTTGCATTGTACCGTAAAATTAATTCAGATTTTTCACTTCGTAATGAAAGTTGTAATTTCTGGCTCATTTTAACTATTATATGCGAAAAGAATTATTCTATTATCTAGTTGTAGTATGGATAACTCTTTTTAATGCCCCTGTGAAAGGATATACCCAAAAAGATAAAAACAGGCAAGATTCAGTAATCGTATTTCGGATGCTGGAAACAGCAGAATCTCTTTTCAAAAAAAATAACTATGATTCGGCAATATTTGTAAGCCGTCAGGCAATTTCTTATAGCCTTCAGCATAATTATCTCTACGGACATGCATGGGCTGCCGTTAAGATTAATGATATCCTGATTGTAAAAGACGAGTTAACCGAGGCGGAAAAAAATACTCTCGTAGTATATCGTTTAGCAATGCAATTGAAGGATTCTCAGGTGATGGCAATATCTTTTTTACACAAAGCACAGATTCAACTTTACCAGGATAAGTATGATTCGGCCATTATTAATTTTGAAAAAAGTTTAAACTACTATTTAGAAAAAGTACGGAATAGTTATACTGCGTTAGCGTACAATGACCTTGGTTATACCTGGGGCAGTAAAGAAGATATTGAAAAAATGGTTAGCTATTGCCTAAAGAGTTTATCCATCTATGAAACATTAAACGATCCAACTGGATGTGCAATGGCTCTCGGAAATATATCTACTGTATATTATGGTTTGGGACAAAGAGATAAAGCAATCGAATATGCGAAAAAGTCTCTTACCTACAGGGAGCAAGCTGGAGATATTAATAAATTAGCCCTTGCATGTTGTAATATAAGTCAGTATTATCTTGGAAATGATATTGATGAAGCAGTTAAATACCAGCAATTATGCGTTAAGTATGCAGAACAATCGGGTAGTGAAGACCGACTTATACATTCTTATATTACTTCTTCATTGGTAGCGAATGCACAAAAGAAAAATCAGGAAGCATTTGAGTATGAGTTAAAAGTAATCGACTTGCTGGAAAATTCAAGATCAGATCTAATAATGCTTTCGAGACGATATATTGCCGCTGCATTTTTAGCAGACATGTTAAAGAAGGATTCAACCATAACACTTTCTTATTTTAATAAATCGATGCAATTATCTAAGGAAATCAACAGTAAAACAAATCAAAGAGATTTATTCCTTTTTATGTCGAATTTTTATATAAGGAAAAATAATTTTGAAGAAGCTTATAAAAACTACAAAAAGCATATTCTGTACAGGGATAGTATTTCATCAATAGAAAAACAACAAAATATTGATGAACTTGAAAAGAAATACCAAACAGCTAAGAAGGACGTAGAAATTGAACGGCTCAGTTCCAAACAACGGATTAACCAATTGGAAATAGAAAAGCAGCAGGCGATCATTAATGGAAATAAGCTGGAGGCTATGCAAAAGACTAACGCAATAAGCATTCTGCAACAACAACAGCAGTTGCAAAATTTGAGGCTATCCACGCAGGAGGAAGAATTACAAAAACAAAAATTACAAACTCAAAATAAGGATCAGGAGTTGGCTTTAGTGCAAAAAGAACAATTACTAAATGAACGGAGGTTGGAAAACCAACAACAACTTCGCAATAGCATCATTGTAGGTACTATGTTATTGTTATTGTTAGGAAGTATTGGATTCAGCCGCTACCAGTTAAAGAAAAAATTAGAACAACAAACTGTCATGCAGGAGATGCGCAACCATATTGCCAGCGATTTGCATGATGATATTGGAGCTTCACTCAGTAATATAAATATTCTCAATGAACTTACCCGGAGAAATGCAGCCAATCCTCAAAAAGTAAAAGAATACCTAAATAAAGCGTCGGAAGACATTCGCCAGGTGAGTGAAGGAATCAGTGATATTGTTTGGAATATTAATCCACGGTACGATGATCTTGCACACCTTTTTGTAAGAATGAAAAGATATGCATCGGATATTCTTGATGGAAAAAATATTGAGTATACGATTCAATTTCCTGAGCAAGCACCTGACTGGAAGCTTGGCATGGATAAGCGGAGGGATTTATATTTATTATTCAAAGAAGCCGTAAATAATCTTGCGAAATATTCAAACGCTACCATGGCAATAATTGAGCTATGGTTGGAAAATGGCCGGGTTCGACTATCCATCAACGATAATGGTGTTGGATTTGAAGCCTCCAGCTTGAAAGTAGGGAATGGGTTACAGAATATGCAGGACCGGGCAGTGTTGTTGAAAGGGAACCTTTCGATAAATAGTTCGCCTGGGAAAGGCACACAGTTATTGCTGGATATGTCAATGTAATAGAGGATCATTTTGTATGGGAAAGCGAATAAATTTTTTGATTGTTTCGATTGCGATCACGACAAGTATTAACTCGTTGGTTGCTCAATCTTTGGCATCTAAACAAGATTCTGTTGTGGTTTGGAGGCTCCTTAACAAATCAGATAAATATTTTGATCTAACAAAATTTGATTCAGCGCTCATTTACTCCCGGCAGGCTTTTTTGTACAGTCAACAACATAATTATAAATCTGGCGAAACATGGTCCATAATTAAGATGAATGATGCATTGCTCGAAAAAGACGAGTTAAACGAGGCGGAAAAAAACGCGACTATTATTCAGCGAAGTGGTACGTTGATGAAAGACTCCACAATAATTGGAATTTCCTGGCTTCATAAAGGGCAGGTACAATTATATAATAATAAGGTAGATTCAGCTATTTATTATTTTGAAAAAGCGCTCTATCAGAAATTAGAAAACGTAAAACTATCCTATACGGGACATTGCTATAACGAACTTGGCTATGCGTGGGGGAGAAAAGATAATGAAGCAAAAATGATGGAATTCTGCTTAAAAGGGTTTGCGGTTTATGAATCAATTGGTGATGCGGTGGGTTGCGCGATGACGTTGGGAAATATCGGAACGATCTATGGCCGTTTGGGGCAAAAGCAAAAGGCTATTGAGTATAGCAAACAGTCGCTTGTGTACCGGCAAAAAGTGGGTGATTTCAATAAGCTTTCTTTAGTCTGTTCCAATCTTAGTCGCCAATATTTATACATTAATATAGATTCCGCTGTTAAATACCAGCGCTTATGTGAGAATTATGCACAGCAATCAGGTATTGAGCATCGGATCGCGGAATCTTATATTACCTCGGCAGTGGTGGCTAATGTACAGGGGAAAAAAGAGACAGCCTACGAATCTGAATTGAAGGCTGTTCGAATACTCGAAACTTCAAAAGCTGATTTGTGGTTGCTTGCCAACCAATACCTGGCAATAGCCTATTACGCAGAACTATTGTTGATGGACAGCTCCCTCATTCTTTCTTATTATGATAAAGGTATCCAATTGGCTGAGCAATTAAAAAGTAAATTCGATCTTAAAAATCTTTACCAGTACAAATCTGATTTCTATTTGGCACAAAAAATTTACAAGCAGGCTTATTCAACCTACAAAAAACATATACTTTATAAGGATAGCTTATCGCTTTCTAAACAACAGGAAAATATTTTTGAGTTGGAAGCGAAATATCAAACGGCTAAAAAGGATATTGAGATAGAAAGGCTAAGTACGGAACAAACGATTAAACAATTAGAGATTGAAAAACAAAAGGCCTTAATTAATGGGAACAGGTTAGAAGCTGCTCAAAAACAAAATGAAATTAATTTATTACAACAGCAGGAGCAAGTGCAAAACCTAAGATTGGTAAAGCAAAGGGAAGAGTTGGATAAGCAGTCGTTGCAATCAAAAAACAAAGAACAGGAGTTGCGACTCATTCAGAAGGAAAGACTCCTTAACGAAAAACAATTACAAAATCAAAAACAATTACGGAATGGAATTATAGCAGGAACATTACTACTATTATTGGTGGCCGGTATTAGCTTTAGCCGGTATAAATTAAAAAAGAAATTGCAACAGCAATCAGAACTCCAGGAAATGCGTAATCATATCGCCAGCGATTTACATGATGATATCGGAGCTTCGCTTAGTAATATTAGTATTCTCAATGAACTTACGAAACGAAATGCGAACGAACCGGAAAAAGTATCTGAATACCTGGCTAAAGCTTCAGAAGATATTCGCACCGTAAGTGAAGGGATCAGTGATATCGTTTGGAATATTAATCCCCGCTTCGATGACCTGGAACAGTTATTTATTAAGATGAAGAGATATGCGTCTGATATTCTCGATGCAAAAAATATTCAGTATGAAATAACGTTTCCTGGAAAGACCATTGAATGGAAGCTGGAGATGGACAAGCGTAGAGATTTTTATTTGGTTTTTAAAGAAGCAATAAACAATATGGCGAAATATTCAAAAGCGTCTAAGGCAACCATTGAATGTTTAGTAGAAAAGCATCAGGTGTTATTATCCATAGCGGATAATGGAATTGGGTTTGATGCAGCGAGCGTGGCGCAAGGCAATGGATTGCAAAATATGAAGCAGCGTGCAAAATTGTTAAAGGCACGATTGATTATAGACACCGCGTTAAACAAAGGCACCAGGTTGCAATTAGAGATGCCGGTTTAATATCACCCGATTGTGTAATAGGTAGAATTAATGAAAGCTGTTACATTTACATATGTCTTATAAATTAGTAATTTTTGAAGATAATAGCCGCTTGAGAAGATCATTGGAGCTATTATTGGATGACGGACAAACGTTTCGTGTGGTAGGCACCTTTCCCGATTGTCAGAATGCTGTGCAAAACATAGAAGAAACCGCAGCAGAATTGGCGATCATGGATATTGATATGCCGGGTATGACTGGCATCGAAGGCGTTAAACAGATAAAAGCTGTTTACCCCGAAGTGAAAATTGTAATGCATACGGTGTTTGATGATGATACACGGATTTTTGATTCTATATGCCATGGCGCTGATGGTTATTTATTAAAAAACACACCACCGCTTCAATTGATTCAAAGCTTAGAAGAAGTAATGAAGGGAGGAGCACCGATGAGTCCGTTTGTAGCTCAAAAAGTTTTTCAATTTTTCCGGCAGAAACCTGCTGTGCACGACGACTTCAGTTTAACAAATCGCGAAAAAGAAGTGTTAGAATTGCTCGTTAAAGGTAATTCTTATAAAATGATTGCTCATACCTGCACCATTAGTATTGACACCGTAAAACGTCATCTCCAAAATATCTATCATAAACTTCACGTGAGCTGCGGAACAGAAGCAGTTGCAAAAGCATTGCGACATAAAATAGTTAAGTTCGATTAATCGTGACCGCTATAATCACCACAGAAGAACGCCCTATTGCATAAACAAGTATTAGAACTCCTCGTTTACAGTAATTTCTTTTTCATTCCTTGCGACTTACATAAAATGTTTCCGCCTAAATGGGTGATTGATTCATAAAGTCAGGTTCGGCAACTTTACGCAATCAAATACACTTGGGTATGAAAACAATAATAATTACCATCTCATCCATTGTTTTATCGTGTAGTTCAATAAATGCACAACGCGGTACAGGCCGCGACACCACCCGCTTAGATAGTTCCTGGATTTCTTCCAGCCATCTTCCCTATTTACAAGCTGTATTAGAGGCTCCTGTATTAATCGGAACTTCCACCCCGCAGAATATTTCGCCTACCGGACAAAAAATTTGTTTTGATAAAATAATAAAACTGAAAACAGCCACTTCTCGCGGAATAGGAGAATTGTGTTTATTTATTAATACCAAAATTGGATTAATTGGGTATACTCCGGTAAAACCAGGCGAGGTGGGCATTTGTGATATCAAACCTGAAGAGTCTAAGTTTAACTTAAATGTAATTGGCCTTAAGGGGAATACTTACAATTATTTTAATACAAAAAAGAATGGCGTAATAGAACATTGGATGAGTACAGGTAATAGTCAAACACACCAATACCAGTTTAGCTATGCATCAACATCCATGCTGCATAGAAAAACAGAACGAAGAGATTATTGTGATGGAAAAATTAAGGCATGGAGTTACAAGTATGATGGAAGGACGGAGGAATGGTTCCTTTTTGGAAAAATTTTCCCTGATGTGTTGCAAATGCAGCCATTAAAATACCTTGGGAATTTTGGCGTCGGTTTTCAAAATACGGATAAGGGATTATTTATTATTATGCAAATGATATCAACCGGTATTGATTCAAAGATTATAGATATCCGTGATATCGATATTTGTTTCGATCCGGCTCCTTTTAAAATATTTGAAGATGAATCTATCATTAAACAGCAGCAATCTATTAGTCGTGAAATAGAAAAATTGGAAAAGGATGCAGCAAAAGCGGTTGGGCAAGAATGTTCGGAGCTTGAAATAAACCGAATCAATTTTCAAAAGTCAACGCTGGATCGTAGAGAAGAAGATCTACAGGTATCGCGCCAACAAAATATTTATCAAAGCGATATCAGAACACAAAAGGCAAGGGCTGATGCAACGATAAATTATAATGACGTTATTCAAATAAGCATACTAGAAACTAAATATAAAATCTGCCGGACCCAACATCATTTGCAAGAAACACAGTCCAAGGGTGGAAGCGGTGAAGGGTACCAACGAAAAATCGCTTGTTTGCAACAGCAACTTGCTACTCAACTACGTGTTCAAACCGAAATGGAAGCATTAGACAGGCAATACCCTGCAGAACCCGGTAGGGCATTTGCACAGAAAGCAAGGATTATAATGCAGGCATTGAGTGGATGTGATTAACCTTACACTAAGTTCTCACGGCCTTCGGTAGTGATTTAATAGAACAAGAAAAAAGTCAATAATAAAAGTTATCGAATTATGAAATCAATCTACTTTTTATTCGTCATATTTTTCTTTAGCTATTCACTGCATTCATTCGCTCAACAGACTTCTGGCGAAAAAGAAAAAATGTTAGACCAACTAATTAAGTCGGGTTATTTGAGAAAGGAGGGAAACCTACTAATTTTTAAAGTTAAAAAAGCGAGCGATACGCCGCAGATAAAATTAATGTATGGAGCGCTGTTCGGCACCAAGGAATATACAATTGCTTTTGACGTGGATGGCCAGTATTTTAAGAGGAATAATCAACCGGCACCCGGTCCGCAGCAAAAGAAACCAACAACTATTAATGATTGTATCAAAGACTTCAATACAATTACTGCAGAACGGTTTATCGTTAGCGGGAAAATAAAATTACAAGGAAACCTGATGAGGTATTCTTATTCACTCCCGGCCGATACCAATCACTTTAAAACTCTTTATCCCTGTAAAGTGCGTTACAAAAACATTGTGTACGATGTCGTTTTTCGTAAAGAGAATGTGCCTGGCCGCAACGATTCCCTTGTTGCTGGGCCTCTAACCATCGGTTTGCCCACAGCAAGAATTGTGCAATTTCAATTTTTGAAAAATCCTGACTTTGAAATGGGTTTTCCGGTTCCCCATTGGCGTAAGCAAGGGGAAGCATTTAAAGAGCCCCATGAAGTACAAAACCAACTTACCTGGAAGGATATGAAAGTTGTTTCTGTAAGAGGCGACTACTGGAAGGATCTTGATTATCCTAGGGGATATCATGCAAAATCTTGGGTTACTTCATTAAAAGAGGTTTATGGATTGGAATGGGAGCGACGCAGGCTGAGTGGGGGAACAGCCACAGGTTCACTTACCTCCGAACCATTTAAGTTATATTCATTCCAAAAAATTTATAAGCTTTCTAATTGCAGGGGGAAAGGATGAAGCCAATTTGAAGGTGGAACTGCTTCGGGTAAAGATTCAGCCCCGTATCTCAGGCGATTTGGGAATTGATAATGGCCGGTTGCCTGGTACTGAGCGCAGAGCAGTACAAACATCTATTGATACCAGTTATATTTCGATTAATGGTATAGATGCTAAAACTGGTCATAATAGCGAATTGTTTAGACGAGAATGGTGGGATATCAGCAGATTGGATACTTCCGGTTATTATGTAATACAGGTAACCGATAATTCTATTGCTAACACTGGCTGGGGGTTTATTAATGTCGATGATTTTCGTTTCCTATCCAGGAACCCACTATCCTATAATGGAGAAGATTCACTTCGCTTACACGCCATTACGGTGAAAGATTTTGTTGATCGTACTGACCAGGAAGTTTATGTTGATTATTACACTCCTTTATTTGGTGCCGCAGATACGCATACCCATTTGATGAGTCATTTAAGCATGGGACGAAAGTTAATGTATGGTGCCCCCGATATTGGCTCCATTGTACCAAGAGGTACTTTATACCAAACTGTTGACGATCCATTTGGAAAGGATTGCAATTTGGAAGACTTGCGTGCCTCTTCTGTTAAAGAAGCCCTGGGCAATTGTAATGCGGCTCATGGTGGTTGGGGCTTTGATAATACCTGTGGCAATTACCTGCGGGCAATGTTAATCAATCTTGCCTTCGATGGAGAATATATTCACCGGGTACCTTTTGAATCGAATATGCATGGCGACCATCCTCATGAAGGGTATCCCAAATTTTTGCACTGGCCACATTATTCTTCGATGAGTCATCAACAAATGTATGTGGATTGGATCAAACGTGCCTATGAAGGTGGATTACGTGTGCTGGTAACCCTGGCTGTAAATAATGAATTATTAGGCAATATGGTTTCAGGCGATCCGCCGTATGATGATAAATCGACTGCCGATTTACAACTAGATGAAATAAAAAATTTTGTAGAAAGGCATAATGATTTTATGGAGCTGGCACTCACAACTTCGGATATGCGCAGAATTATTCAGTCGGGTAAAATGGCTGTTATCATGGGCATTGAAGTAGACAACCTGGGTAGTTTTAATTACCCATCCAATCCCGCCAATGAAACTACTGTTCGGGCGGAGATAGGACGATTGTATGATAAAGGGGTGCGGTATATCTTCCCGATTCATCTTACCGATAACAAATTCGGCGGAATGGCGGTATATAGTGTGCTATTTGGCTTTAGTAATAAATTCGCCAATACCAGGCCTACCGCAATAGGTGATTCATTGCCGTTAGGACATATGTTACACGTTGAAACCGCCAGAGATCCGCTGATCAATTATCGCCTTAAATTACTAAGCAATGATCTTCCTGCTGGCACAACCGCCGGTTTAACAATGGTTGCCAAACCTATACTTGATTTTATCGGCGAAATGCATTTTCCCCCGCTTATTGAATTTTGCTTTGAGGCTAAGGTAAAATGCATTCCTCAATTCAAGATTATCTCCAGTTTATTGAGCGAACCAGGGTGGGATTTCTATAATGCTGTTCCTGGTGGGCATGCTAACATGCAAGGCTTAACTTCCCTCGGAAAATTTGCTGTGCGCGAAATGATGAAACGGGGAATGATCATTGATATTGATCACATGAGTGAAAAATCGGTTAGTGATGCCTTTGATATTGCTGAGCCACTGCATTATCCACTAATATCCGGCCACAATGGTTTGCGGGAAGGGTATTTTAAAGATCCGGATCATAAAGTAAATGAAAATAACCGCAGCCGTTCACAACTAACAAGACTTAGTAACCTGGGTGGTGTGTTTGGGATGGGTATTGGCGAATCGAATGCCCATGCTTTTTTACAAAATTGCCGAAAAGGTTTATCGATGATGGGCGGAAAAGCGGTTACTATGGGTAGTGATATCAATGGATTTGTAACGATGCCGCATCCGCGAGCAGGGTCAAATGTAAGATATGCGAATGATACCCATGAATCTACACTTAGCAAATATCATTTTGAAGAAAAGGAATGGGATTATAACACGGAAGGTGTTGCCCATATTGGTTTATATCCGGATTATTTCCAGGATTTAAAAAATTTGGGAATGACTAAAAGAGAGCGCCAGGTGTTTTTTAGCGCTGCTGATTATATAATAAATATGTGGCAGCAGTGTGAGCGCATCAGTAGTGCTGTTCGTTGAATGAAGGAATAGCTTCCTAACTGTGTATCACACAAAAGGGGCATTGCAAGGTTATTTTTTTTAGTGGAGTTTTGAACGAAGAATGATTGGAAGCAACCAACTTAAATGTACAATCAAAAAATTGAAGTATGAAAGCGCTACCATTAATGATACTAATCTTTTCTGTTTGTCAATCGATGGCACAACCGGTTGGAAAAAAAGTGGTGCAGAAAACAAATCAACGGGTGGATACTAAAATTGACCAGACGATTGATAAGGGATTGAACAAAGCAGAAGAAACTATCGATAATTTATTTAAGAAAAAAAATAGAAAGAAAAACAATGCTGATTCAGTTAATCAGCGGGAAGAAAAACATGCTTCTACGAGTGGAAAAGAAATTTCAAATGAACCGGATCGGGGAAATCAAACAAAACCCGGCAGCTTTTCTGATTTTGTACCAGGTGCTACCGTTTTATTTGAGGATCATTTCACGAAAGATACTCTTGCGGATTTTCCGGCTCAATGGAACTCTAACGGAAGTGGTAAAATTGTAGAAATAGAAAGGCAGCAAGGAAAATGGCTGGAAGTTGCACACAATACCGTAGTGAATCCGGTAATGGACAAGGCGCTTCCCGAAAATTGCACCATCGAGTTTGATTTGTTTTTACAGAGCAGTGAGGGTCAATCAATACCCCATATTCAATTTGGCCTTACTCCTATGCGCGATCTATTAAAAGAGAATTTATTTTATATGAATAAATTCTTTGTAACGATAGCCCGCTACAATGAAAGAAATGGGCATACAGTGGAATATGGATTAAAAGAAGTGATTGGAAATAAAAATGATTTCGACCTTCTTGCCTATACCAATAAGTCACTTCATGTAAGTATGACCGTTAACAAAGCGAGAGTACGTGTATACTTAGATAAAACTAAAATCGTTGATTTACCACGCGCCTTAACCCCTGAACTACGTAATAATTTTTATTTCGCAAATATCTATACAGTACCTGCTTCTGAATTAGGGCTACTGGTAAGCAACTTGCGTATAGCTTCCTCAGAAACAGATGCCCGCAGTTTATTAATCAAACAACTGATGGACGAGGGAAAGGCCGTAACTAATGATATTTTGTTTGACGTAAACAGTGATAAAATTAAATCGGAATCGTTTTCAGTTATTAACCAGTTTGGTGAAGCGCTGCAAGCGAACCCAAACTTAAAAATAAAAATAACCGGTCATACCGATAGTGATGGTGTAGCAGCCAATAATTTAACGCTATCACAAAAACGAGCTGCTGCCGTGAAGCGATATTTATTAGAAAATTACGGTGTTGCTCAAACGCGTATTACAACCGATGGAAAAGGGGCGTCGGTAGCTGTTGCGCCAAATACGACAACGGAAGGAAAGGCAAAGAACAGGAGGGTGGAATTTACAAAATTATAGTAAATACAAGCAGGAGTTGAGTTTTGTAAAGGGGGTGTAGTGAAGTTTGCAATGAATAATCGTCGAACATAACGGAAAGGATTAAAGTAGTTTTTTGTCTTTATTCAATTAAAAAAAGTTATATGGGAAAGCTAATTTCGATGCTGTTAATTGTTGTTTTTGTGAGTAGGAATAGTAATGCTCAAAATGTCGGAATTGGTACCACAAGCCCGCTTGCTCGGCTGCATGTTGCTGATAGTAATGTTATTTTTTCGGCGCCTACTGTTACAACCAGCCCTTCAAGTTTTACGCTTCCAACAATTACTTCCGGCACTCGTATGATGTGGATGCCACAGAAAAGCGCTTTTCGAGTGGGTACCACTACTGGCTCCGAATGGCTTCCTGGAAATATTGGAACCTGGAGCTTTGGTGCTGGGCTTGATGCGCAAGCTACGGGTGATCATTCTACCGCTATTGGCACTACGCAATTCGCCAGCGGGGCGTATTCGGTTGCTCTCGGGAGCTTCTCAGAAGCCTTAGGAAGTTACTCGTTGGCATTGGGTTTTGATGCAACGGCAATTGACCAATTTGGTATTGCCATGGGGAAAAGTTGCGCTGCTTTAAATTTCAGCACTCTTGCTATGGGCTACGAATCACAAGCCAGTGCTTTTCATTCTATCGCTATTGGACTGCAAGATAAAGCAACAGGAGACTATTCCGTGTCGTTAGGAACAGGATTGGTTTCAAAAGCCTTTGGCTCCATTGCCATCGGACGGTACAATGATTCTATAGCCAGCTCCAATAATACATTACTGTTCAATTCTAACCCGATTTTTTATATTGGTAACGGCAATAATAATAACGATAGAAGCAATGCCGTCGTTGTATACAAAAGCGGCAATATAGATATGAATGGTAACGCACTTGTCAGAGGTAATTCAATCCTCAATGGCAATACTGATATTGGAGGATTCACTCAATTAGGTGCAACAACAGATATGGCACCTGCCATCAAAATGAAAGAACTCACTGCAACAAGCGCCGCAGTGGATGGGGGCGATGTGAATGTTTTACATGGCTTAACAAGAATAAAAATTATT
The DNA here is from genome assembly GCA_046153465.1 of Chitinophagaceae bacterium. GTDB lineage: Bacteria > Bacteroidota > Bacteroidia > Chitinophagales > Chitinophagaceae > Endoryza. The sequence goes on along the minus strand of JBJXDV010000294.1, from coordinate 3,558 downwards.
GGCATACAGGTTTTATTAGAATACACCAATTTGTCTGGTGGAGGTGATATCATTCCTTCGTTTACAGATTCGCCTGGTTACGAATACAATGTTTCTATAACAAATACAACAGTTAACATTTTAAACAAACCAGGTAACAGTGCGAATATTTTTAATAAACCAGTTAGAATATTAATTACATACAAAGAATAATCGTTTTCAACCATCACCCGATTGTGTAATTGGCTTGCGTCGAATAGAAGACGAAATTTACTTCAAATACACAAATATGCGACTGATACTTTTTTTATTCTTTTCCGTCCCCTTTTTCATGGACGCGCAAAATGTAGGTATAGGAATCAACAATCCGGTTGGCCGCTTGCAGGTAAATCATATCTCATCGATTACGTCGCCAACGATACTTCTTTATGATTCGGCTATATCGGGCAGCCCCAGCATTCGATTCCAAAACCAAAGTGGGCCGGCGTATTTCGACCTAAGTGCCGTTACGGGTAGCTCGGGAAGTACCAGTTTTTTTGATTTTACGCACAGCAGTTTAAGTGGACCACTTGTTACATTACGCGGCGATGGCAATTTAGGTATAGGAACTAACAATCCATCGGACCGACTTAGCGTAGTAGGAACCACTTTTTTAAATGGTGATATTAAAATTGCCGGATTAAACCTACTTGAATTCGGATCGGGTATTGCCGGAAAGGAAGTAAATGCGGGCAAAATTGGATATAACGCCTTTGGGCAACCGGCACTCACGATTATTGGGGCCGGAACAAATACTACCAATCGAAAGGTGTTTTTCTTTGCAGAAGGTGGTACTTCTTTTAGCGGACCGGTATTGGTTACCGGTAATTCAAATATCGGTGGACAACTACAGTTGAATAGTAATCCGGGTTTGGCCGGTCAGGTGCTTACGTCTAACGGAGCGGCAGCACCTTCCTGGCAGGTAGTGCCGGAAAATTATCCAGTAACAGATCGCGTCATGCTTCCTGTTGCCACTACCTTATTGCCTTCGGCAATTACAGCAACTATCAATTTTGGCGCAGTTTACTACAATCTTAACCCGGCTACGTTTTCGACGAGTACTTCTTCCATTACAATCAATACCTCCGGATTGTATGAAATTGAGGGCAAGTTGGACATAAGTAGCGGAAACGTTACCGTTAGTGCGGGCGGCGCTCCTATTACAGAAGTCAATCTTTTAGTGAACAATGGTATTACTACACGTGTGTATCAGCAAATAGCAGAACGGCTGGATCAGTTTAGTGTAGGAGCCAGTACATCATTTAAAGAATTAATTCCTTTTACGATTAAGCTTCACATAACGGCCGGTACCACTCTTTCCCTTAATGGAATTATTTACCAGTATAATACCGCAAGCGGAACACCGCAGGTTACGGGAGGCTATCTTGGTATTAATAGAATAAATTAAGTTGCTGCCAAAGTATAATCTTTTTTGAATGGTAATATTAGAATAGTAACACCGCCCAAAAGGGGTATTGATTGATGTAGTCCTTTTTATGAAATTTAGTATTCAATAAAGTTTGTTTTATGAGAAAGATAACGGCAGTAGTTTTTATGATAGCCTTTTTTAGTAACGAAATTATTGCTCAAAGTGTGGGTATCGGAATAACCACCCCCGACCCCAGTGCATTGCTGCATCTTGAAAGTACCACAAAAGGATTTTTACTACCCAGTATGGCTACTTCACAACGAATTGCTATTCCCTCGCCGGCTGATGGGCTGATGATCTATGATTATAATACTAAAAGCATCTGGATGCATACTCCTTCTGGCTGGTCCGAAATGGTTACGGAAAATAATAATGTATGGGTAAAAAACAATTCAGCTATTTACAGATCCTTGGGAAATGTGGGTATTGGAACTTCCAACCCATTGGCGCGTTTACACGTAGTAGATAGTAATGTTATTTTTTCAGCCCCAGAATTGTTGGCAGAACCCGTAAATTTCGCGTTACCTATAAACGGACCGGGTACGCGATTTATGTGGATACCATCGAAAGCAGCTTTTCGGGTCGGCCTGGTACAAAATGCCAGTTGGGACGCCGATAGTATTGGTACTTCCAGTATAGCAATGGGTGGAAATACAAGGGCCGTGGGAAATTCATCGTTTGCCTGGGGTACTGGTACCAAAGCATATGGTACTAATGCATTAGCACTGGGCAATGGAAGTACGGCATCGGGTATTTTTTCAACAGCAATGGGTATCAATACACAGGCGCTTGGCGGGCGAACCATTGCCATTGGAAGTAATTCTATAGCGAGCGGCATTAGTTCAGTAGTTATGGGAGAGTCATCCATATCAACCGGGAGCTACTCCATCGCTATGGGTTTAGGAAATTTTGCTAAATCGTATGGTTCCGTTGCTATGGGTTTATATTCCGATTCTACCATACCTGGTAATTCAACGACTAATGTAAATACCGATCCGCTTTTATATATTGGAAATGGCTCCAGCAATGTTTCACGGCATAATACATTTCTCATTTATAAAAATGGTAATCTATTAAGTAAAAATCCTACAGCAGTATTTAACTTTAATGACCCGTATGATATTCCTGTGGGTGCATCTGGTACCGGTACCCGATTATTCTGGAACCCACAAAAAAGTGCATTCCGGGTGGGAACAGTAACAGGCAACCAGTGGGATAATTTAGGTGCGTGGAGTTTTGCAGCAGGATACGATACCAGGGCTGATGGAAATAATTCGGTAGCATTTGGATTGGCTACTGAAGCGTTGGGCAATTTTACCACCACATTTGGTGTAGATACAAAGGCATTTGGAACATTAACAACTGCCTTAGGAAATGGTACCGTCGCCAACGCATATAATTCAATATCCTTGGGAAGATATAATGATTATGTAGTGACTTCTTCGCAAACTAGCTGGGTACCGGCTGATCCATTACTAATTGTGGGAAATGGAAGCTCAGATATTGCCCGTTCCAATGCAATGGTAGTCTATAAAAACGGCAATACAGATCATAACGGCTATACCCGCCTGGGCGAAAATGCCAATAGCGCTCCATTGATTAAAATAAAAAAATTGTCCGGAACTAGCGCAAATGCGCAAGGTGGGTTAACAACTATTCCACACGGATTAAACCGCGCTAAAATTCTAGGTGTTCAAATATTGTTAACCTATGCCGCAGGCACCGCCGATATACCTGGTTCGTACCTGGACGTGCCTGGCTATGAATATAATTGGCAGGTAACCGGCTCCGATATTAATGTTTATAATAAAGCGGGAAATAGTATTAATATATTAAGTAAGGCGATACGGGTATTGGTTACTTATGAAGAGTAGCCCATCACCAGCAATATAGTATGATATAATAAGGAAATTTTTTCGGATGCCAATATATAAATCAAAAGGACCGAACTTTCGGCCCTTTTGATTTATATATTTTATATTTTTAACTTCTTATCACCCTCTACCCCATAATGTGAAAAACTTTTTGCAAATCATCATTCTGTTCTAACTTATCAATTAACCTACTTACATCGGCTGCTTGTTCATCATTTAACTAAGTAGTTATTGAGG
>JBJXDV010000293.1:0-4637 GCA_046153465.1 Chitinophagaceae bacterium | reverse complement strand
CGGCCAGGGGTATACGATTTGTTGCAATTGCAAAATGGGGTTGATACGCTGTTGGCTAGTGGCTACATCCCCGATGGCAGGGTTGAAAAAATTAAGTTTGTATTGGGCGTTAATAATAGTGTTGTTGTTGATAGCGTTGTTTTTCCCTTGTTATTAAAGGATAATAAAAATTATGTTTACATAAAAATTAAACATGAAGATGTTGATTCAATTACCAGTGGAAATTTTAATTTATACCTTGATTTTGACCTGATGCGTTCGATTAGTTTTCACAATGGAAATTATACATTGAAGCCCGTCTTAAAACCCTTTGGACATCATAGTTATGGAGAAATTGAAGGTAAGGTTAGACCGGTTAATGCTCATGGAGAAATAAAAGCATACAATAGTACAGATACTTTTTATGCCCGACCAAATCATGATGAAGGAGAGTTTAAAATTCGTGGACTAAAAGAAGGAGCCTATAGCTTATTTGTAGATGGAATTAATGGCTATCGCGATACCCTAATTAATGATATTAAAGTTCGTAGAGGAAAAGAAACTGAATTAGGAACGATGCTTTTAAAGAAATAAATTGTTAGTATTAAATTTAAAAGCCGGGCTTTAGTAAGTCCGGCTTCTTCGCTTTATAGTAAAATGTTTTTTATCATCAATACTTGGCACAATTTTTCATTTCCCATTCACTGTAAGCCAATCCATATTTTTTTAGCACATCATCGGGTACACCATTCCATTTATTGCCCTGGTTACCGATATACCCCAAATCTTTAACACCTATTTCACTGGTATAAAAACCCGTTGAAGTTAAATCGCGCATCAACTTAAAAAAAGCAACCCCTTGCTTCATAGATGGCTTTGCTTTCGCGGGCCAGGCAATTTCATCAACTATCTCCATTCGCTGTTTCTCATCGCAATCCACAAAACTCTTCTCAAATCTTTTGAAGCAGGTCATATCAAGCCATCGAAGTCCACCCTGCATAGGTGTTTGGTGATAGGGCATATCTTGTACAATGAAATCGATAAAGGCCGGCACGCCCGCTTCTGAAGCACTGCCACTCACCTCATCTTTTGGAATAATAATATCGGCAAGAATAGTGATGGTAGCCATTTCATGTTCACTAAAGAATTTTTTACTCATCAAAGCCCTGTCGCGTTCCAATTCTTCTTTGGCACGATCAATCGTAAAATCTTTATTGTTTGCCGGTGTATCCGCCACCTTTTTTTCATCTTTCGGATCAAGCTTACAGCCTTCCAGCAATGCTCCGGCAGATAGCGTTCCAAGGGCAATTGCTTTTAGAGATTTTCGTCTGTCCATACTATATAGTTTATAGTTTGTATTGGGTGATTATTGTTTTATTATCGCAAACCGGTTAAATATTCTGTTTCTTCAGTTCTTCAATTATATATTCAGAGGCGCGCAAGGAAAGAGCGAGGATAGTCCAGGTAATATTTTTATCAGCCTGGCTAACAAACGGGGCTCCATCCACACAAAATAAATTTTTGCAATCGTGAGCCTGGTTCCATTTATTGAACGCCGACGTTTTGGGATCGTTGCCCATTCTGGCAGTTCCGGCTTCATGAATAATTTTACCAGGGGACTCTAATCCATAATCATTTTCGGGTCCGTCATCTGCACCCCAGGTAATAATAGCGCCCATCTGGTGCATTACCTCTTTAAATGTTTCTTTCATGTGTTTAGCCTGCTTCACTTCATAATCACTCCATTTTACATTAAAGCGTAAAACAGGAATTCCATATTTATCAACTACGGTTGGATCGATTTCGCATAAATTATCATGTCTTGGTATTGCTTCACCTCTACCGGCCATGCCTACACCGGCACCGTAAAAGAAGCGGTGATCTTCTTTCAATGATTTACCATAACCTCCGGCTTCTTTTTTCTGCCCTTTCACTTCATATTTTCCATTCATTCCTTCCACGCCAAAACCAAATCCATACGATGGTTGACTCATGCCGCCCCAATACTCAATATGATAACCTCTTGGGAAATCTAATTTCTTATTATCAAGCCACCAGGGCGAATAAATATGCATACCACCTACACCATCTTCATTATATCTTTTGCGATCAAATAATTCGGGTAACACACCCCCAAGAGCGGCACCGGTGCTATCGTGTAAATATCTTCCCACTACATCACTACTATTGGCCAATCCGTTTTCATGGCGCTTCGACTTAGAGTTAAGTAATAATCTTGATGATTCGCAGGCACTGGCTGCTAAAACCACCACACGACCAGTTACCTGGTACTCCATCATATCATCTTTATTAATATAGGAAACACCTGTTGCCTTACCTTCACTGTTTGTTAGTACTTCTCGAGCCATTGCATTGGCAATAACATCAATATTTCCAGTTGCCATCGCCGGTTTTATTAACACCGAGGAAGAGGAAAAATCGGCATAAGCTACACTACATCCTCTATTGCATTGGCCGCAATAAATACATTCTGATCTGTTGGTATCCTCCGGTAATGCTTTCGTTAAAATCGATAATCTGGAAGGAATAACTTTTACTCCCGCATTGGTCGCTGCTTTCTTAATTATTAATTCGTGTAATCTTGGTTTCGGTGGTGGAAGAAAATATCCATCAGGATCGTTTTCTAATCCTTCATTACTACCAAAAACACCTAGCATTTTATCAATTCGATCATAATACGGTTTGACATCTTCATAACCAATTGGCCAATCGTCACCTAGTCCATCAATACTATGTCTCTTAAAATCTTTTGGTCCAAACCTTAAGGATATACGACCCCAATGATTGGTTCTTCCACCAAGCATACGGGCACGCCACCAATCCCATTTAGTGCCTTCTGCTTGTGTATAGGGTTCTCCGTCTATATTCCAACCCCAATAACAAGCATCAAAATCTCCAAAGGGTCTGAATTTTGTACTTGCACCGCGGCGGGGCGATTCCCAGGGATTTTTAAATTGTGTTTGATTGGTGCGTGGATCATACATGGCCCCAGCTTCCAGCAAGCAAACTTTTAGTCCGGCTTTTGATAAAACATAGGCTGCCATACCTCCACCTGCACCAGAACCAACTATTATCGCATCGTAATTTTTAGGATTCTTTTTGATTTGAAAATCGCCCATAAGGAAAGTTTATGTCTATTTAATAAATAGGAACCTAAATGTAAAATATTAAAAGGTTCGCACCATAGATTTTTTAAGTTTTATTACATTTATAATCAGGCTTGTTGAACAATCGTTTGTTTTATAGAATGGTGTTTTGCTAAACGAGGAAGTTGATAAAAGCTGTAGTAACTATCATCAACCCATGCCACAATCAAATGATTAAGATTTTAATACTATTTGACTTTGTTAGCGTTGCCTTTCACTAACTTTCAGAATAAACCAGTTATTATGAATCGGATTATTCTTTGTCTGGTAATAGTGCTTAGTCAGCAATTTTCCAACGCTCAACGAATTGACAGCACTTATGCTGAAAAACTTGGCTTTCCAACAGGATCCAAAGTTGTTATACTACATGTAGATGATGTTGGAATGAGTTGGGATTCTAATGAAGGGGCTATTCAATCAATTACCAATGGAGTTGCCAATTCCTGCAGTGTCATGATGCCTTGCTCCTGGGTTCCCGGTTTTGTGCAGTTTTATAAAAAGCACCCAACGATTGACGTTGGACTGCATCTCACACTAACTTCGGAATGGAATCAGTATCGTTGGCCTCCGCTTAGCGGAGCAAAAAATGTTCCCGGGCTTGTAGATAAGGAAGGAGTGATGTGGGCAAGTGTAGAGGATGTTGTAAAGCATGCAAACGCCGATGAAGTAGAAATTGAAATTAAGGCCCAGGTTGAACGGGCATTGTTAATGGGTTTTGTTCCTACTCACCTCGATAGTCATATGGGAACCTTGTTTGCTTCTCCTCAATTTATTGAGCGATACCTGAAAGTAGGAATGGAGTATAAAATTCCAGTGATGTTTCCGGCAGGGCATGCGACGCTTATTAAAGCGCAAATGAAAATGCCGGATACGCAAATTGAACAGATTCGATTACTGGGTAAAAAATTATGGGATGCGGGATTACCACTAATTGACGATTTACATAATGAAAGTTACGGATGGGAATTGCCAAAAAATATTCAAGCCTCCACAAAAAATATCCAACAATTCAAAACGAGCAATTATATAAAGGCTTTAAAATCTCTCAAGCCTGGTATTACGATGATCATTATGCATTGCACCGCCCCCAGTGAAACCTTTAACAAAATAAGTAGTTCCGGCCAAACCAGAAAAGGAGATTTATTAGCCATGATGGACCCGGCTTTTAAGAAAGCACTGGCAGATCAAAAAATTATTTTAACCACATGGAGAGAATTAAAGGAGCGAAGAGATAAAATAATGATCCCCGATCTGAAGATCGGGGCATGTCAATAAAGTCCTTTAAAAAATAAAGTAGTACTAAATACATATTGCCTTATCAATTGAAGATCGGGGCAAGTCAATAGAGTCCTTTAAAAAATAAAGCAGCACTAAATATAGACTACCTGATCAATTGAAGATCGGGGCAAGTCAATAGAGTCCTTAAAAAAATAAAGTAGTACTAAATACATATTACCTTATCAATTGAAGATCGGGGCAAGTCAGTACAGT
>JBJXDV010000292.1:0-3023 GCA_046153465.1 Chitinophagaceae bacterium | reverse complement strand
AATTAAAAGCAATGGAAATCAAACGAACAAAACTTGATCTGGATCTTTTTTATGAAGACGATTTTAAAGAAGTGGATGAACTGATCAGAAAGCGGATAAGCCAGAAGAATGATAAAGGAATTGTATTGCTGCATGGTTTACCCGGCACCGGTAAAACAACTTACCTGCGTTACCTGATCGGAAAGATTAAGAAAAGAGTATTGTTCTTATCGCCATCGGTTGCAGGCAATTTGATGAATCCTGATTTTATTGAGTTGTTGATCGACAACCCAAATACAGTACTGATCATTGAAGATGCTGAAAACATCATCATGGACCGTAAGTATAACAGGAGTTCTTCAGTATCGAACCTGTTGAATATTTCTGATGGGTTGTTAGCCGACTTTCTGAATGTACAATTGATTTGTACGTTCAACAATTCGCTCACAATGGTAGATCATGCTTTGATGCGAAAAGGAAGGTTGATCGCAAAATATGAGTTTGGGAAACTGGGAATAGAAAAGTCAAATCGTTTATCAGTCTATTTTGGTTTTACCAACGTTATTGATAAACCAATGACCATTGCAGAAATTGCCAATCCACATGAAAAAGCACAAGCGCCTTCTTCGATAGAAGTAATTGGTTTCAGAAGAAAAGAAGTGATCATGAATTAAGTTCTTTAAAATATTATTGATGATAATACATCAATAGAAGTCCTTGCTCAACGGCAAGACTGATGTATTCCTATTGAAAACAAACCAGGTTCATGTTTCAAAGAAGCATAACAGTACAGACGTAGTAACTATCTGTATGCTATTGTTACAAAGGGATATGTCAGCCACACTGTGTGTCATGGGTTCGACTCCCATTCCCAATACTAATGGGATAGCTCAGCGGTTAGAGCAACAGCGGAAAGTTGCAGGTTCGAATCCTGCTTCATCTACGGGGATGAATAGTTCAACGGTAGAACACTACACTTAAAATGTAGCCTCAGGAAGAACACTACTTCTAAAAAAATAGTGAACAAAACATAAAAGCCAGGACTATTTACCTGTTGATTGGGTTCATTGCGTAACAATGAATCGATACTACAACCTGGTAAGTGCCTGAAAGCTGGAGAAAACTAATAAGCGTTCGCTCACTTTAGCTGTGCTAATTTATTATTTACTAATAATGAAACACACCTGAACTGGTCTGACAACAATTATGGAAATCAGCTTCCGCAATTACAAGGCGGTAAATAAAACTGGCTTTATTAAACAAAAATTATAACCGGTCTATAAAACACCTGCTAATAGAAGGTGTTGCAGGAGATCAAAAAACAAGGATATGAAAAATGTAAAAGTAAATGCCTATCAAATTGGATTGGTATTCAAACGCGGTGTCTATAAGCGTTTATTGAAAGAAGGTAATTATTGGATGTGGAATGAGGACGTCTTCATTTATGATATCACTAAACCTTTTTTTGCGCCAATAGAGTTAAACATTCTATTACAGGATAAATTACTGGCAAATGAACTACAGTTGGTAGATGTAAAAGACAATGAAATTGTATTGTTGTATGAAAACGGGTTATTGAAACAGGTATTAACTGCCGGTCGGTATACTTACTGGAAATCTGCCATTCAATTTAATTTTATCAAAGCTGACATCAGCAAAATTGAAATTACAGAATCCATTGAGCGAGCCGCATTACTGAGTAAATTAGTAGCACCTTATGTTCGAATCATTACCGTGGAGAATTATGAAAAAGCGGTATTGTTAGTAGATGGGGCATATGCACAATTATTAACACCGGGTAATTATTATTTCTGGCGAAACAATATCACTGTAACAATGGCGAAGGTGGATATGCGTCAACAACAACTGGAAGTAAACGGCCAGGAAATTCTGACGAAGGATAAAGCAGCACTGCGTATCAATGCATGGGCGCAGTACAAAGTAGTGGATATCGAAAAAGCCTTGTTGCAAAACAAAGAGTATGATAAACAATTGTACGTTGCATTTCAATTAGCCTTGCGTGAGTATGTTGCCGGCTTCAGCTTTGATGAACTATTGGAGAAAAAAGAAGCAATTGCTCCTTTTATTCTGCAACAAGTAAAAGAAAAAGTATTGACCCTAGGAATTGAAGTGAATGGCTTCGGTATTCGCGATATTATTTTACCTGGAGATGTGAAAGAAATCATGAACCAGGTATTAATTGCTGAGAAAAAAGCCCAGGCAAATACAATCATGCGTCGGGAAGAAACTGCCAGCACACGTAGTTTGCTGAACACTGCCAAGTTAATGGAAGATAATTTGATGTTGTGGAAATTGAAAGAGATGGAATATGTAGAAAAGATTGCCGACAAAATCAACACAATCAGCGTAAGTGGAAATGGTGTATTAATTGAACAGTTGAAACAAATTTTTGTGCCGCAGAAATAGTATAAATAGACAATTATGAATGAATGAACATTGGTGGTAATTTTTTTGTAGCTCATGTATCATTCATTCATTTTAGATTTTGAATAACTCAACAAATGTTGAGAGGCGAAAGAATCCTTAGCCTAAAAAATAAAATACAATGAGTAAATTAAAAATAACCGGGAAAGAATTAAGGGCACTTGGCTATCCGGAAGGGCCTGTGATAAGTATTGCCATGGATGTAATGCATAAAACATTTAAATACGCCAACAAAGAGCAAGCACTTAAAGAACTAAAATCTGTATTACGAACTCCGGAAGACTATAGTACCCATGAAGCGCTATCCGGCATAGCAAAAAAACTGTTGGAAAAATCGGAGCCTGACATCGCTCCTTTGGAGGGACTTAGGGAGGCCCCTATTCATTTTAATGTATTCGGCCAGGAACATATTGAAGAAGGAGCGATGCACCAAATGTACCAGGCAGCAAAATTACCCATAAGTGTGGCAGGAGCATTGATGCCTGATGCACATAGTGGGTATGGATTACCGATAGGAGGTGTGCTGGCTACCGAAAACGCTGTTATACCTTATGGTGTTGGAGTAGATATTGGCTGCCGAATGTGCCTGAGTATTTTTG
>JBJXDV010000291.1:0-5021 GCA_046153465.1 Chitinophagaceae bacterium | reverse complement strand
AGCTCGCTGTAATCGCGCCAGCCCCATCGGTGATCTACGCCATAGGCAGCATATACAATGCGATGATTGGCATATGAAAAATAATTATCGATGGAAATATCCCGTGTGCGGATTTTTGTTTCCTCACCTGTTATCAAATCGTGTATATAAAATGCGGGTATTTTTTTATAACTGGTTTTTAACAATACGACCCGATCGTTATCTATCCATTGAGGAAACTCATCATTCGCCACAAAATGTTTTTGTTTGCCGGCCCATGCAGCCATACTATCTTTTGAAGAACCAATAGATTGTTTATAAAAATCGAAGACTTCAGTTCTAAATTCTTTATAATTTTTTTCAGTACTTTTTTTAATGGCATGCTGAAAAGGGTATACCAGGCTTTTAAACCGAACAGCATCATCTGTAACTCTTCGCCATATGGCTTCTCCATACTTTTCACGACCATAAGCCGTCAATAAATAACCAAGCGCATAATGATCAGGTATATAATCGCGCAGCGAACCATTGCGCAATTTCATCCAGGAATAATTTTTCTGTGCGGCCCATAAGGAACGATAGCCGTTAAAAAAATAAGGCAGCCTTCCCCTACCCTGTTTACTCATCAATGTTTCCTGGTAAACGGCATCTCCTTCCCAAAACCAATTGGGCAATGCCGTACTATTTGCAAATGAAACACCCAGCTCTCCCGCCAACACATAAAAAAAACCAGACAATCCCTTTCTGAAATTATTGTATTGCTGTATATGCCTGTATTCATGCAATACCAATTGTTGATGCCAGGGCAGACTGCCTAAATCAAAACTGTTTTGGAGCGGTGTCATATAAAACTCGCTCCGGTAAGGACCTAGCCCTACATACCCATTGGAAATTGTTGTTTGATTTTGCAATACGATACTGATCTTTTTGAGTCTATTCCCCAAGGTAGATTGTGTAGTTCCCAATTGGCTACTGATAGCTGCAATTTCAGTAGCTATTTTTTCTAATCCATTCGGAAAGATTACTCGTACGGTATCTGTATTTATCTGCTTCCATTTTAGAGAGGGGGGATTACCACCAAATTGTTGTCCATTTACAGCCAGATGGGAAATAATAAAAAAACCTGCAAGGCAAATGCTTTTGAATAATTGCATGTATTAAAGATAAGAACTTGAAGGATTGGAAAAAATTTTGGAATGAACGAGGGAAGGTTGAATTTTTTATTATTCCAGATGGACGTCAAAAAAAATGATTTAATAAGTTTATCAGATCGAGGTACGTTGATAAAATATTAATTGTGATGCATCGCTAATTTCTTAGCCATTTCAGCACTCATTCCTTCAGCAGAAGTTCCATAACCGCTGACCATCATACCTTTTAATCCATCGATGGATTCAATGGCATATACAATCGCTTCATCGGCAGGATCCGTGTTTCCTTCAAAACGATAAAACTCGGTAATTTCAAAATCATCAATAGCATACTTTTTATGATTGCAAATAAGACAATTCTCTGCCAGGTTGAAATCAATGGTATATCCTCTTTTTCTTAATTGCTCCACGGCCTCTGTAACAGTATTGTAGCTGAACATAGAATAGGTTTTAGTTATAAAAAAATCATTACTATTAAATAACCAAATGGGTTTGCTTCACTACCCCCATTACAAAAGTACTTTGCATATGGCCAATGTTTTCGAGCTGCCCCAATTTATTAACATGAAAATCATAATAGGCATCCATATTTTCTACCATTACTTTCAGCATAAAATCAAACTCACCCGAAATATTGTAACATTCCATCACTTCCTTAAGTTCGTGAATTGTTTTAATAAATTTGGTGCCAGATTTCTTGTTATGTTCTTTCAACGAAATATAACAAATTACCATCAACCCCTTTTTTACTTTGGTGTAATCTACCAGAGTGGTGTACTGTGAGATCACTCCGGTTTCTTCCATTCTTTTTATTCGTTCATGAACAGGGGTGGTACTCAGGTGAATTTTTGAAGCAATTTCGCGCACGGTTATTTTCGAATTCTGCTGTAATAACCTTAAAATCATCCGGTCCTTTTCATCAATCTGTAAGGGAGCATCAGCGTATTTTTCTTTTTCAGTGCCTTTTTCCATAAGTTACTTGCTATTTGTTCTTAAATATAGGAGATAACCAGTACTTTATTCCAAATTTAGTAATTAAGTATGGTATTTTGTTCTTCCTTATTACTTTTGTTCAACGAATTCATAGTACTGCTTTTAACTTTTTAAAAAATATACCATGTCTACAAAAATGAAATCAATTGATTTTTCCCTTGCTTACAAAGTAAAGGACATCACCCTCGCCGAATGGGGCCGCAAAGAAATCAGGCTTGCCGAAGCAGAAATGCCGGGCCTGATGAGTATACGTAAAGAATACGGACCATCACAACCTCTTAAAGGTGCACGTGTAGCTGGTTGTTTACATATGACTATTCAAACGGCTGTATTAATTGAAACATTAACGGCATTGGGTGCCGAAGTTAAATGGAGTTCTTGTAATATATTCTCTACGCAGGATCATGCGGCAGCAGCCATTGCCGCAGCCGGTATTGGTGTTTTTGCCTGGAAAGGACAAACACAGGAAGAAGCAGATTGGTGCATTGAGCAAACCTTGTTTTTTGGTGCTGCCGATCGCCCGTTGAATATGATTCTTGATGATGGCGGTGATCTTACGAATATAGTATTGGATACTTATCCAGAATTGATACAGCATGTAAAAGGTATTTCAGAAGAAACAACTACGGGTGTACATCGCTTGTATGAAAGAGTTGCAAAAGGAACCTTACCGATGCCTGCTATTAATGTAAATGATTCAGTCACCAAATCGAAATTTGATAATAAATATGGTTGTAAAGAATCGCTCGTCGATTCTATTCGTCGTGCTACCGATGTAATGCTTGCCGGTAAAGTAGCTGTAGTTGGTGGATATGGTGATGTTGGTAAAGGATCTGCAGCCTCCTTAGCAGGTGCTGGTTGCCGTGTGATTGTTACTGAAATCGATCCAATCTGCGCATTACAGGCTGCTATGGATGGTTTTGAAGTAAAGAAGATGATTGATGCCGTTCAGGAAGCAGATATCGTTGTTACCGCTTCGGGTTGCCGCGATTTAATTACGGGTGCACATTTCAAAAAAATGAAAGACAAAGCCATTGTTTGTAATATTGGCCATTTTGATATTGAAATTGATATTGCCTGGTTGAATACCAATTATGGTTCTACCAAAGATACCATCAAACCACAGGTAGATATATATAATGTTGATGGCAATGATATCATTATTCTGGCCGAAGGTCGCTTGGTAAATTTAGGTTGTGCTACCGGTCACCCATCTTTTGTAATGAGTAACTCCTTCAGCAATCAAACACTTGCCCAAATTGAATTGTGGAAGAATCATAAGAATTATGATAATAAAGTATATGTGCTTCCGAAACATCTTGATGAAAAAGTAGCCCGTTTACACCTTTCAAAAATTGGCGTTGTATTAGAAGAATTAACAACTGCCCAATCAGAATACCTTGGTATTACTAAAGAAGGTCCGTTTAAACCTGAGCATTACCGCTATTAATTACTAATGATAGTATTTTTGTTTTGTATTCAAAACCCGTTTCAATTGAAACGGGTTTTGATTTTGATGAAATAAATCCTTATCATTTTATATTCCAGGCCGAAGCGAAAATCTTCGAAAGATTAATAAACTTTGATGTTTATCAAAAAATTTGGCAATGATTTTGATACATTGCACCAAAATTAAACAACATGAAAAAAACATTTTTGGCACTGGCAACCAGTTTTTCTTTGGTTCTTTTATCTTGCGGAAATAAAGAAGAAAAAAAATCACCAGATACTACCTCTACTACTCCTGAAACTGCTAAGCCAGAAACAACCGAACCAACTGCTCCTGGCAATCAACCGAAATCTTATACAGTCAGTTTTTCTCCAGATACAGTTTACCTCGGAAAAAATAAAGAGGCCTTTATCAAATTAAAAAATGCTAAAGCAATCGAACTTTCAGATGCCGATGGAAAAATTACTGGCATTGAATTAAATTATGATATAGAATTAACCAATAAAAGTAAATTAGGGGCTAGTGCAATTACTTTAGATCCGGGTAATTTCCGCCTTCAATTGGATAATAACAATAATATTACGCACGAACGTTACAATTCATTTAATACATCTCCGGAGTCAACCAACAGTTCTACGGATAATAAATTCCGCTTGCCGGCAGGAACCAAACCAAAAGCATTAAATCTTTTCCTGGATGAAACAAGGGTTTCGGTGGGTGTTGAAATAAAATAATTCGATATAAATAAATATTTCTTTAATAAAATTAACCCTCCGAAATTTCAGAGGGTTAATTTTTTAGTATTGATGAAATCCCATACTCACGTAAGCAAGTACGTCGGGTAAGGATTCGCGCCAGTAAGTCCAGTTATGCCCTCCATTACGAATTCGAAATTCATGGGGGATATCTCTCTTCCTCATCGCAATATGTACCAATGAATTTCCTTCATACAAAAAATCATCATCCCCGCAATCAATATACCAGCGAACCGATTTCTTAATGCTATCCGGCAAATTCTTTATCAGCTCTACCACACTCTGGCGCTTATAATATTTTTCAATCAATGAATCGGCAACACCTTTGTCCGTTCGCCCGATCCAATTTTTCGCATCGGGCATTGTTAGTGGACCAGTCGCTGCACTTAACGGACAAGCAGCAGAAAATAATTCCGGATGATGCAAGGCATATGTAAACGTACCATCGCCACCCATCGATAAACCAGATATAGCTCGAAAACGCTTATCCGGTTTGATCCTGAATTTCTTTTCAACAAATGGCATCAGTTCCTGGAAAAAGAAGTCTTCATAATTCCAGGTACCAGTAGCATTGTTTACATACCCACGGGTACCTGTATTCGCATCAGGCATTACAATAATCATAGCAGTTGCTTTGCCTTCATTGATAGCTCTATCGGCAATCAGCATTACTTCACCAAACTGTATCCAGCC
>JBJXDV010000290.1:0-2721 GCA_046153465.1 Chitinophagaceae bacterium | reverse complement strand
GATTTAAATCCGGTAATATTGCTTCAGATAAAGATGGACACCTTGTTTACCTGGCACAGAGCGAATGGTTCCTGAATACAGAACGAACGAATAATCCTGATATCGAATTCCATTTTACATCAGAAATTCATAAGGAGGCCCCTTGATTATTTTTGAAACAGAACGCGTAAGTGTAAGGCAATTTACTATTGAAGATAAAATGGATTTTTATCGGATCAATAGTCACCCACGGGTGATGGAATATATCAGACCCGTTAAGAACCAGGAGGAGACAGACCATTTTCTGTTGATTAATATTACTCAATACAAGGAACAACCGCAATATGGAAGATGGATGGCTGTTGAAAAGCAATCGTTGAATTGTATAGGTTCTTTTGCTATAATACCCATTGAGGGTACACAAAAACTTCAGTTAGGGTATGCACTAATGCCAGAGTGGTGGGGTAAAGGGTTCGCAACGGAATTAACTAAAGGTGCGCTGGATTATATTTTCAATAATACGACGCTTGAATTCATTTATGCGGTGGTAGAGGAACCCAATGAAGCCTCCAAGAAAGTTTTATCGAAAGTTGGATTTAACCCAAGTGGCGGGCGTATGGAAGAAGGCAAAAAAATTCTAGAGTTTGTTTTTAGTAAGCTGGACTATCAACTGCGCAAGAAGTAATTTTCTATTTTATCATTAATATGTTGGGTTTACTCCTACATAATTGTGCGGAGTTATTTTCTTTAATTCTTTTTTGATAGCGGCTGATATTTTCAGTTTATCGATAAACTGGTGAATTGATTTTTGATGAATGCCTTCCTTACCCCTCGTAAGTTCTTTTAAGGCCTCATAGGGTTTTGGATAATTTTCCCTGCGTAAAATGGTTTGAATGGCCTCCGAAATAACTGCCCAGTTATTATCGAGGTCATTAAATATTTTTTCATCATTAAGAACCAATTTGCCTAAACCCGCCTCTATTGATTTAAAGGCAAGCAGGGTATGGGCAAATGGAACTCCGATATTTCTCAAAACAGTAGAATCGGTTAGGTCTCGCTGTAACCTGCTTATCGGTAGTTTCGCAGATAAATATTCGAAAAGGGCATTGGCCATCCCTAAATTTCCTTCTCCGTTTTCAAAATCAATAGGGTTTACTTTATGTGGCATCGCAGAAGAGCCAATCTCACCTTTTTTGGTTTGTTGTTTAAAATAATCTAATGAAATGTAGGACCATATATCCCTGCAAAAATCAATCAATATCGTATTGATGCGTTTCATTGCATCAAAATGGGATGCCAGGTTATCATAATGTTCAATTTGTGTAGTGAATTGTTGTCGCTGCAACCCTAATATAGTTTCAACAAATTCATTTCCCAGGGTAACCCAATTTTTTTTAGGGAACGCAATATGATGTGCATTGAAATTACCAGTGGCTCCTCCAAACTTTGCACTTACCGGCGTTTGAATTAATTGTTCCACCTGTTGTTCAATTCGTTCAACAAATACCATTATTTCTTTGCCTAGCCTTGTTGGACTGGCTGCCTGGCCGTGTGTACGCGCCAGCATTGGGATGTCTTTCCATTCGGTAGCTAACAATTCAAGTTGACGATTAAGATTTAATAAAGCCGGAAGGTATTCAAATTCCAGTGCATGTTTCCATGAAAGCGGGATCGCGGTATTGTTGATGTCTTGAGAAGTAAGACCAAAATGAATCCATTCTTTTATTGAACTCCCTTTGGCAGCCTGTAATTTTTCTTTTAAAAAATATTCCACTGCTTTTACATCATGATTGGTGATGGCCTCTGTATCTTTTATTTTCTGAGCATCGGCAATTGAAAATTCTTCAAGGGTGGTAGTCAATAATTTTTTTATGGCGGGGGGGATAACGAAAAATTTCTTTTCGGCAAGAAAACGGAAATATTCTACTTCAATAAGCACCCTGTATTTAATAAGGGCATATTCTGAAAAATATTCATCCAGGTGCTGAACTTTTGAACGATAACGCCCATCAATAGGTGAAATGGCAGTCAATGCTTGTAATTCCATGGTATTCTAAATTAGTGTTGTAAAAGGTAATGACGAGTCAGTAGTCAGTAGTCAGTAATG
The DNA here is from genome assembly GCA_046153465.1 of Chitinophagaceae bacterium. GTDB lineage: Bacteria > Bacteroidota > Bacteroidia > Chitinophagales > Chitinophagaceae > Endoryza. The sequence continues at coordinate 635 of JBJXDV010000290.1, read as the reverse complement.
AAATACTGCAGTCTTTAAAGATATAACAAGTTAGGAATTGAACGACAAACTATAAACCACAAACTATAAACCATAAACCACAAACTATAAACCATAAACCATAAACCACAAACCATAAACCATAAACTCCCTTACCTTTGCGGGCAAAATTATATTAATTGGGTAAGATAAAGGTTGGAATTGTAAATTATCTTAATACAAAACCACTACTCTATGGAATTGAACATTCGCCGGTAATCAGAGCAATTGAATTGGTGCCAGACTATCCTTCAAATATTGCTGCATTGCTTTTGGAGGATAAAATTGATATTGGTTTGGTTCCGGTAGAAATTATTCCCCGGTTACCCAACGCGCATATCGTTACAAATTATTGTATCGGATGTATTGGCCCCGTGGCATCGGTTTGTTTATTAAGCGAGGTACCCCTGCAGCATATAACAAAAATAGTACTCGATTATCAAAGCCGTACTTCTGCCAGTCTTATAAAAATATTATTTGAGAACCATTGGAAGCAGCAAGTAGAATGGATTGATACCAGCACAGATTTCAGGAACCAGATTAAAGATACTACTGCTGCCTTGGTAATTGGCGATCGATCCCTTGAGTACCGCAATAGCGTTGATTGCGTATATGAT
>JBJXDV010000289.1:0-9925 GCA_046153465.1 Chitinophagaceae bacterium | reverse complement strand
CCGGTTCCTGATACCCGTTGGGGAAAAGAATTGAAATATATCCGATTAATTGGAAAACAAACCGAGAAATATACAACCGTTATAAAAGCAGCTGCAGCAAGGGTAACTGCACAGGGTGATTATCCTTCAAATAATGGTCTTGCAAAAGAACTTAAGATTGTTGCCCGGCTAATTAAAGGAGGTTTAAAAACAAGAATTTATATGGTTAGCACAGGAGGCTTTGATACCCATGCCAACCAGGCTGATTCAGCAGATGCTACAGCTGGCAACCATGCAAACCTCTTATTAAAATTATCCAGTGCAATAAAAGCATTTATGGATGATATTAAAACGTTAGGGGTTGATGACAGAGTAATTGGAATGACTTTTTCTGAATTTGGCAGGAGAATAAAATCGAACGACAGTGCAGGAACAGATCATGGAGCAGCGGCACCTCTATTTGTTTTTGGTAAGAATGTGAAATCTGGCGTTGTTGGTAATACGCCATCTATTCCTACCAATGTAGGATTCAACGACAACCTCGCCTATCAATACGACTTTAGGAGTATTTACGCTTCACTACTTTCGCAATGGTTTTGTGTTAAGCCAACTGATTTGCAAACAATCATGCTCAAAAATTTTCAGGAAATACCACTTGCGGTTAATAGCGCCTGTGGTACTACAGGATTAGAAGATATTATAAGGGGAGGAGGTGATGAACTTATTGTTAATTACCCCAATCCGTTCGTAGAAAGCACTGTTATTACTTTCCGCAGTAAAGGTGGGCATACACTTATACAAATAATCGATCCGTTAGGCCGCGTAATTCGAACATTGGCCGACAAAGCATATATAGCCGGAACTTATTCGGTTACCTTTGATAGTATGGGTCTTCCGCTGGGTGTATATTATGCCCGGTTTCAAAATGGCCCGCTTCAACAAGTAAGAGCAATGCTTAAGACCAGATAGCTACCATTCGTTTAAATATTTTATTTTGAAAAAAAGCTCCAATTTTTTGGGGCTTTTTTCGTGGGATGCTTTATATGCATTAATTTAGTAATGCAATCATTAAGATTTGTAAACGGTCTAGTGGATGGCATTTACCAGTTAAAGATTTCTTGAAAGTGCATGATTAAAATTTTTGTTACCGACGACCACGAACTTTACCTCGAGGGACTTTGCCTGTTGCTGGAAAAGCAAGACGATATTACAGTAATAGGTAGTAGCCTTACTGCCCAGGAACTATTAGTAAATCTTACCAACCTTGATATTGATGTTCTGTTGCTTGACGTTCATCTGCCAGATATTGAAGAAGCAGAACTATTACAGGAAATTCGTCGGCTAAAGCCAAGCTCAAAGGTTTTATATCTTACAATGATGCGTGGCACCCGTTATGTTCACAAGCTTATGAAATATGGAGTACAAGGATACTTATTAAAGAGTGCCGGAATCGATGAATTACTAATGGCCATCAAAGCAGTTGCCAGTGGCGCAACCTACTATAGTAAAGAAATTAACATCACAGGCATGGATGGCGACTTCCGAAGTACAATAACCATCGACGATAAACATATCAATGAAATTTTATCGAAAAGAGAAATTGAAATCTTAAAGTTTATATGTAAAGAGTATAGCAATGCCGCAATTGCAGAAAAACTTTTTTTAAGTGTAAGCACGGTTGAAACACATCGCAAAAATCTAATCGCAAAATTGGGAGTAAATAATACTGTGGGATTGGTTAAGTTTGCAATTAAGAATAACCTGATCGAATAACTCCCGATTCCTGGCCTGGCAGTTTTATCTTATCATCCTTAAAGAGTACCAGTGCGTTTTTTTCTTATTGCGACTTTTTTTTTCTCACCATTTTCCACTCTTGCCGGAGTAGATACTACTTTTTTAAAACAGCTATACGATCGATGTCTTGAGCTTAATGAAAGCAAGGCGGACTCCGTTTGTTATTACGCTTCACTAATAGAAAATGAAGCAACCAGACTTTCCTTTAATAAGGGAACTGTTCTTTCGTTACGATTAAAAGGTCTTTGTAATGAATTTAGGTCCGATTATGAAGGAGCAATTAATTTTTACCTGCGTTCACTGGAAGAGGCAAGGAGAATTGGCATCAAAGCATATGAAATTTCTGCGCTTAGTGATCTGGGATTAAGTTATGTTTCTCTGCAGCGCCCGTTAGAAGCAAAAAAATTCTTTCTGAGTTGTGCAAACCTTGCTTTACAATCACGCGAAATTAGCTCGGTACTTACTTCTTATGATAACCTGGGTGCCATCTATAGTCAGTTAGGCCAATACGATAGTGCCCTTATTTTTTTAGAAGAGGCATTACTAATTGGAAGAGAAGCAGGTTCTTTAATAGATACATCTGGTACGTATAATAACATCGGAAGTATTTACTTCAAACAAAAGAAATTTTCGCTGGCATTGGAATATTTTTCAAAAAATTATGCAAATCACCGACTTCAGGAAGATCAACACGCCCAATTATGGATTGATCATATAAATCTTGCCGATGTGTATACTGAATTAAAACGATTTGATTCAGCCGATTTTCATGCATCAAAGGCTATGGAATTGGTTGTTGAAATGGGATCCAAAACGAAGGAAGCAGATACTTATTTGATGTTAGCAAGATTGAATGAGCATAGAGGGAACTTTGCTAACGCCTATCAGTACCTTACTAAATGGCATGCCTTAGATACTTCTTTAGTTAATGATAAAATTCAAAAAACTATTTCAGAATTACAGGAAAGGTTTCATGCTAAAGAAAGAGACATTGATAATATACTATTAACGGAAAGTATCGAGAAAGCCCGTTACCGCAACCGAAGTATGTTCTATTTAGTAATTGCTCTTGCCATAATCGGAATACTAATTGCTACTGGTTTTTTTATTAAGCGAAACGCAAATCTTCGTTTAAGTAAAACCAGTGAAGTAATAAAACTAAAAAATAGACGGCTCGCTGAAATAAACGAAGAGAAAAATTCTTTAATTGGAATTGTATCTCATGATTTGGCAATGCCATTTGCAACGATCAATATGTGGGGCAGTCTATTGGAGAATGATTCTAACGCCTTAAGCAATGAACAGCAAAAAGCCTTAATGCGTATAAAGCAAGCAGGTGCATACGGGCAGGAAATGATTCAACGCATATTAGATGTAGAAAAGCTGGATAAGGGAAATTATAGTTTTCAGCCTGAAGATTTTGATCTTGTTTTCTTCATTAAATCAATTATTGAGGACTTTTTACCGGAGGCTGTAAAGAAGTCAATAATAATGCGCATTAATTTTCCTGAGAAAGCGATAACTATCCTAAGCGACAAACAACTACTTCGCCGAATGCTTGAAAACCTTATATCCAATGCATTAAAATATTCTCCCTTAAACAGTACGGTTTGGATAGAGATTGATGAACAAACAGACGCTGTTCAGCTTAAAATCAGAGACGAAGGAGTAGGTATTAGCAGGGAAGAATTGCCCAGAATTTTTTCTAAATACAGTAATATAAGTTCGAAGACAACTGCAGGAGAAAAAAGTATTGGCCTTGGATTGTTTATAGTAAAAGGCATAGTAGAAAGGCTAAACGGAAATATATACTGCGATAGTGACGAGGGAAAAGGAACTTCTTTTACAGTGCTGTTAAAAAAATAGATTCAACACTTGTTTTCTGGTTAAGGAATCCTATTTTTGCATTTGCAACATTGTAGCAAATATTGGGCATCTCACAACACATAAGAAAAATTACCGCCTGGCTTCTGCTTTTACTTTTTGTTTTAAGCATTATTCCAAAAAAGTATTTGCACGATGCCATTGCTAATCATAATGGAATAATTGGTACAGCTTCCAAATCACTTTCGTTTGAAGTAAACAATTCAGGAATCTGCTGCAAATGTGAAGACCTGTTTTCTCAATCCCTTTTTAACGTAGGTGAACACACCCATGAATTAACTTTATCACCCATTTTTTGTCTATTAATTGTAACTCCTTCTGAAGGGCTTTTTTCGTATACCCCCATTTTTTTTGAACTTCGAGGTCCACCTACCCAGATATAATTCCGAAAGATCTTTCCTAAAATAATAACTCATTCTTTAACTGTTATTTCAGATACCATCTTTTATACGAAAGTCATTTGATATTTAAGAAGACTTTTTTGTCTTAGCATTTTTTAATAATGATTCTTCAATCAGTTTTGTAAATTCTTTAATGAAACACCATGAACTTATATAGATATATAACCGCTTTGCTTTACATTATTTTAGTAAGTGCCGGTATTACAAGGGCACAAAATATAACAAGTATAATAAGTGTTGATCGCAGTCTATTGAGTAAGATCGTTTTTTCTGGTAAAATCACAGATGCAAAAACAGGAGCACCATTACCCGGTTCATCTGTTTATATTGCTGATTTGAAAACCGGGGCAATTGCGAATAACGATGGGGTATACCTGATAAATAACGTTGCGCCTGGCAGACACTTAGTTGAAGTATCATTTGTTGGATATGCTACGTATACCGAATACATTGAATTTACCACAGATACAAAAAAAGATTTTGCCTTGTCGGCATCAATTCTCGAGAATAATGAAGTTATAGTAACCGGCGTAAGTACCGCTACTCAAATTCACCGCACACCCACGCCTGTTTCCATTATTAAAAGGCAGGAATTAATAAAAATAACAGCCAGCAATTTGATTGATGCAATCAGCCGCAAACCAGGCATCGCACAAGTAAGTACAGGCCCTGCCATTTCAAAACCAGTAATTCGTGGACTGGGTTATAACCGAGTAATAGTTATGAATGATGGAGTACGACAGGAAGGGCAACAATGGGGTGATGAACACGGAATTGAAATTGATGAATACAGTGTAAGTAAAATTGAAATCCTTAAAGGCCCTGCTTCCTTAATGTATGGTTCTGATGCTATGGCAGGTGTTATTAATATTCTTACCAATACCCCCGCTGCTGAAGGAACTTTTAAAGGAAGTATACTTGCAAATTATCAAACCAATAATCGGTTAAGAGGGATTGGATCAACAATGGGGGCCTATCATAAAAATGGGTTTAACTGGAATTTATATGGATCTTACAAAGCAGCAGCGGATTATAAAAATAGATACGATGGGAGCGTTTATAATTCAAAATTTAATGAATTAAATACCGGTGGTTATATTGGTTTTAATGGCAGTTGGGGATATAGCCACCTTGTATTTAGCAGCTTTAATCAACATACTGGTATCATAGAAGGCGAACGGGATAGTAATGGAAATTTTAGTAAACCACTACCGGGTGGCGCTGTTGGGTTACCTGCTGCTGACGATTTTAATACTGTTTCTCCACAAATTCCCTGGCAACAAATCAATCACAAAAAATTGGTGAGCGATAATAGCTTCAATATTGGAAGCGGACGTTTTTCACTCACACTCGGATACCAAAATAATCAACGCAAAGAATTTGGCAATATTGATGATCCTGCTGAAAAGGAATTATTCTTCGACCTGCATACGGGTACTTATAGTACCATTTATCATTTTAGAGAAAATAATAATTGGAGAACATCTTTAGGCGCAAATGGCATGACACAAACGAATAAGAACAAAGGCGCCAATGCATTAATACCGAATTATAACCTTTTCGATATTGGTGTGTTTATATTTACTCAAAAAACTGCCAATCGGTTTACGCTTAGTGGAGGAGTTAGATTTGATCATCGTTCACTGCATTCCAAATCTTATTTTGATGGAGCCAATCAAAAATTTATTGATTTTCGAAAAAATTTTGCAAATCTTTCAGGAAGCGGTGGAATCAGTTATCAGGCGTCTAAAAAAATGATTCTTAAATTTAATATTGCCCGTGGTTTTCGCGCACCCAGCATTCCAGAGTTGGGTTCCAATGGAACGCATGAAGGAACAAACCGTTATGAGTACGGGGATCAAAACCTGAAATCAGAAACGAGTTTTCAACTGGATGGAGGTTTAGAATGGAACACAGAACATATTTCTTTTACTGCAAGTGTTTTTTATAATAGTATCAACAACTTCATTTTTTATAGCAAACTCGCTGCACTGGGTGGTGGTGATTCTACTGTTGACGTAGATGGAAATAATATCATTGCTTTCAAATTCAACCAGAAAAACGCAGCAATAAAAGGGGCCGAGTTTACCATTGATATCCATCCTCACCCCTTCGATTGGTTGCATTTCGAAAATGGAATATCTATTGTTAACGGAAGATTTAGTAAGGCTATTGATGGATCCAGGAACATACCCTTTATTCCGGCAGCAAGATTACTTTCCGATCTTCGGGCCGACCTATTATCGAAAGGAAAATTATTTCGTAACGCCTATTTAAAAATTGAATTGGAAAAAATATTTGAACAAAAACATCCATTCACCGCATTTAATACAGAAACAGCAACGCCTGGCTATGCACTTATTAATGCAGGTATTGGTACCGACATGGTTACAAAAAAGAATAAAACCCTTTTCAGTCTTTATATTAATGTACTTAATGTTGGAGATGTCGCCTATCAAAATCATCTTAGCCGGTTAAAATATACACAGGAAAATTTAGCAACGGGACGTATCGGTGTATTTAATATGGGGCGTAATGTGAGTATAAAATTAAATATCCCCATTGCCGGTAGTTTGCAGAAGTAGTTCTTTAACACAAAGAATATACGATAAAGCCAACGGATTTTTTGATGGAAACCATTTTTCAAAAAAAATACATACTAAACTCGACAGTCAATCGTTATAAAAAAAGGGACTTACTAACCCTCTTCATAGGACTGATGGTCCTGGCCTCGCCGCCGGGACTTTTTTTATTTGCCTACCTTTGAAATATAACTATCAAAATGGAATTATCTATTAATACGCCCGCATTATTGTTTCCGGCTATTTCTTTGTTAATGCTTGCATATACCAATCGTTTTCTTTCGTTAGCCAGTCTTATTCGTAACCTGCACGATAAGTATAAAAAAGATACAGATCAAAAACATCTTGTAGAGCAAATAAGAAACTTACGTGCACGCACACGTCTTATCCGTTCTATGCAGGCATTTGGGGTAGGTAGTTTTTTGCTTTGTGTGGTTTGCATGTTTTGTATTTTCAATGGATGGGAAACAGCCAGTTTTATTATTTTCGGTGCCAGTATATTATGTTTTGTTCTTTCCCTTTTACTATCTCTCGCAGAAATAACGTTGAGTATGCGGGCATTAGAAGTTGAGTTAAGCGATATGGAAGAATTAACCCGCTCCGGATTCTTTTCAGAAATACTTAGGAACAAAGAGGAACAGTAATACTATTCTTACCCTTTTTTTATCTATTACAAAGAAGGTAGAATTGTTAATTCAGTGAGGTTGCACGATCTTCTTTATAGTTTGGATTGTATCGTACGAAAATGTATAAATAAATAACCCTGCTTAGGCGCATCAACCATGGCTGAAGGGCAATCAACAAAAAAACATTTGTGCCCAACCACCAAAAAAATCGATTGTCTTTGGTACTTACTCCAATTAGTACAAACCATGCAACAAATGACGCAACGGAGAGCGCAACAGATAATGCATAACTTACATAGCCTGTTCCATACCAGAAACCAATTTCCAATTCAAAAGGCTGGTTGCATTCGGGGCAACGCTTTGACATATCAAACACTTTCTTCAACCGCCATGGATTGCCAGAATTAAACATAGACCCGGTTCGACAGCGCGGACATTTCATTGTAAGAATACTCCATAAATAATTTGGCCGGGTTTCAGTACTCATAAGTGGTAAAGCTACTGCATAAATTGGAAACGTACGATCGCCAAAAATTATCAAGCCGGCATCATTTGTTTTTTACGTTCCCCAATTTGCTGACGCCACATAGCGTAGTAGAGTCCTTTTTCTTCTAATAATTTTTCGTGAGTTCCAGTTTCAACAACTTCGCCTTGTTCCAGCACATAGATACGATCGGCATGCATAATGGTTGATAAACGGTGTGCAATTAAAATAGTAATTTGATTTCGTTTGGAAGAAATAGATTTGATGGTATTCGTAATATCTTCTTCGGTTAGCGAATCCAGTGATGAAGTAGCTTCATCAAAAATAAGTAGTTTTGGATTTCGCAATAAGGCCCTTGCAATAGACAATCGTTGTTTTTCACCACCAGATAATTTTAATCCGCCTTCCCCAATCATTGTATCAAATCCCTTTTCCGCTCTCGTTAATAATTTTTCGCAGGAAGATTTTTTCATTACATCCAGCAAATCTGCTTCTGTTGCTGTTGGATTTACAAAAAGTAAATTCTCTTTAATAGTGCCAGAAAACAATTGAGTATCCTGGGTTACAAATCCAATCTGGTTACGCAAATCTTCAAAATTGATAGAGTTTTCATCGGTACCATTGTATAAAATTTTTCCTTCCTGTGGCCGGTACAATCCTACCAGTAATTTCATAAGTGTGGTTTTGCCAGAACCCGAAGGACCAACAAACGCAATGGTTTCTCCCGACCTTACTCCAAAGCTTATATTTTCAATAGCCTTTTGACTGGCAGTTTGATGTTTAAAACTTACTGCCTGAAATTCCAGGGTTTCAATATCATTAAGTTTTTTTGGATCGATCGGTTGAGCTTCCGGTGCTTTGCTCATAAGTGTTTCAAAATTATTTAGCGATGCTTCTGCTTCACGGTAGGAGAGCAAAATATTTCCAATTTCCTGTAATGGTCCAAAAACAAAAAACGAAAAAATTTGCATTGTTACCAATTGACCGGCATCCATCTGTTTATCGAATATCAGCATCATCAGGATAAATAGAATCACCTGCCTCAGTGTGTTTACAAATGTACCCTGTATAAAACTTATGCTTCGTATGCGCTTAACCTTAGTTAATTCTAATCCGAGTATTTTATACGTGTTCTTATTCAATCGTCCCACTTCCTGGTTTGTTAGTCCAAGGCTTTTTATCAGCTCAATATTCCGTAACGATTCTGTAGTGGAGCCAGCAAGGGCGGTGGTTTGACCAACAATTGTTTTCTGAATAATTTTTATTTTCTTACTCAACAGGTTTGTGATGATGGTTAATAAAAAAATACCAACCAGGTAAACAAACGGGATATACCAACTGATAAATAAGGAGGCGTATACGAAAACAAATGAGATTCCTACTATGATTCCAAATAAAAGGTTGATGCAATAATTCATAAATTTTTCGACATCACCTCTTACTTTTGTAAGAATCGAAAGTGTTTCCCCGCTTCGTTGATCTTCAAATTCCTGGTAAGGCAATTTCATCGCATGCTGCAATCCATCGGTAAATACTTTAGCACCGAATTTTTGGATAACGACATTTAAAAAATAATCCTGGAAATTTTTTGCGATGCGACTGATCATTGCTACGGTAATAGAAGCAATAACCAGCCATACTATTCCATACAACATTTCCTGCTTTCCTGTTTTATTGGTGTAAGGTTCGTAGAGGTACAGAAATTTATTTTTATCCATTGGATTACCTACCGTTTGGTGCTGGTCGGCGAGGTTAATCATTTTGCCGAAAATGATCGGATCAAACAATGAAAAGCCTGTATTAACAGCAGCAAGAATAATAGTAAGTACCACCAGCCATTTATAAGGCTTCAAATATTTCAATAATATCTTCATAAATAAAAATTCGAAAATAAGTTAAGGAGATTCAATAAGCTACAAAATCGGTACAAGTTCGGTAAAATTGATGAAAAGGGGAGAAGAGAGAGGAGTAGGAAGTTAGTCAAGAGTCGGAAGTCAGAAGTCGGGAGTCGGAAGGCAGAAGTCAGAAGTCAGGAGTCAGGAGTCAGAAGTCAGAAGTCAGAAGTCAGAAGTCAAGAGAAAAATTCGGGAAGATATGAATTATAGAATACAGAAGAAAGGAGAACGAAAAGAGGAAAAGAATTGAATAATTGCTAATAGCGGATCTGTCTTTCTT
>JBJXDV010000288.1:0-4149 GCA_046153465.1 Chitinophagaceae bacterium | reverse complement strand
TTACAAAAGTAAAAGAGAGTTCTCTTATTATTGACAAAGCAAATTTTTTACATGCGGGTTGGTTTCGCTTTGAATTGTATGAAGAGGCCACTTTAAAAGAAAAAAATAAATTCTTTATTAGTAAAGACTTTTAAGAACCTGATTTTTCTGCGCAGGCACGCAGGTATTATGGATAGCGAAAAAATAGCTTAATAAACAAGTACCGAGTCAAATACTTTTTCAAAATTGTACTTTAGTATTTCTTTCACCTCATCGATATCAATTTTTTTGCCTAATTCTTTTTGCAATGACGTAACCTGCTTATCACGAATTCCACAGGGAACTATGTTATCAAAGTACGCCAGCTCTGTATTTACATTAAAAGCAAAACCATGCATGGTAATCCACCTGCTGCATCGAACTCCCAACGCACATATCTTTCGCTCCCTGCCTTTCACCATTGCATCCATCCAAACGCCTGTCTCACCTGTGGAGCGCTCCCCTTTTAACCCATAGGCCGCCATCGTTAGAATAATAACCTGTTCCAAATTCCGAAGATACTTTCCAATATCTGTATCAAATTTTTCCAGATCAAGAATAGGATATCCGACCACCTGACCGGGACCATGAAAAGTAATATCACCGCCTCTATTTGTTTTTATGTAATCAATTCCCTTCGCGGCTAGGGCCTTATAGTCAATGAGAATATGCTCCTCCTTCCCACTTTTCCCAATGGTGTAAACAGGCAGATGTTCAACGAAAATAAGATGATGGATGGTTTGTACTGCGCCATCAGCCGATTGCAGGTTGTCTTTAACGTTAGTATGACTGTTAAGCGAGTTGGTAATCGAAGAGTCTTGAATGAGATGACCAGTTAATTTCAATTCACTCCATTCCTTTTTCTTACTTACATTTTGTTGTAGTAATATTTCCTGGTAATCCCATGCCCGTTGATAATCCATGCGGCCCAGGTCCTTAAAAATTATTTCTTGTTTTACCATTCGATGGAGCAAATTTAATTGATTGCAGTCAAATCAGAGAAAAGAAGCCGACTTAAAGCTATAAAACAATACGATTAAAAAGCCGCCAACAATGCTTAACACTGCTCAGTAAATCTATGCAAACGGTCCGGGTATTCATTCCTTATACCTTCTTCATTCAATCCGTACCTTTGTTGAAATTTTTCCTTGCTATGGCTTTACACAAAGTGGTTCCCGACAACGATGCGGAAGAAGGGTCAGAAGAATTGTACGAACGAATGAGTTTGAAAGTGGATAAGGGACAGGAACCTATACGCATTGATAAATTTCTTGTTGCCCGCATCGAGGGTGCTTCCCGAAATAAAATACAGCAGGCTATTGAAGCCGGTCGTGTGCTTGTGAATGGTAAAACCATTGCTGCTAACCACAAAATAAAACCAGGCGAAGAACTGGTTGTTTATTCCGATAAAGAAGTGCATGGTGAAGAAATCATTCCTCAGCAAATGCCACTTTCTATTTTTTTTGAAGATGAGGATATCCTAATTATTAATAAACCCGTTGGATTGGTTGTTCATCCTGCCAGTGGCAATCCGGATAAAACACTTGTAAATGGTGTTGCCTGGTATTTACAACAGCAGAATAAAGACATATCAGCAGATACCTTACCAAGGTTTGGACTTGTACATCGTATTGATAAAAACACAAGTGGCTTAATGGTATTAGCAAAAACTCAAAAAGCAGTAAGCAGTTTAGCAAAAGAATTTTTTGATCATACCATTGAACGCTTATATATAGCATTGGTTTGGGGCGATGTTGCAGAAGATAGCGGAACTATTGTTGCCCACGTGGGCCGCCACCAGCGTTTTCGAAAAATTTTTGAGGCTTACCCCGATGGCGAGCATGGGAAGGAAGCTATTACACATTACAAAGTGTTAGAACGATTAGGCTATGTAACAGTTGTACAATGCAAATTGGAGACCGGCCGAACGCACCAGATTAGAGTACATATGAAACATCTTGGCCATCCTTTATTTAATGATGAAGTTTATGGAGGAAATAGAATTGTGAAAGGAACTGTTTTTACAAAATACAAACAATTTGTAGATAATTGCTTCTCGATTTGCTCACGTCATGCACTACACGCAAAAACAATTGGGTTTATTCATCCAGGTACCCGCAAGCCTGTGTTATTCGAAAGCGAATTGCCGGAAGATATGGTGGGGGTTATCAATAAATGGAGAAATTATGTACGGCCAAAGAATATGGTGTGAATATTTTCAGATGAATGGTCGGCTTCTCACTGGGCACCTCTCTTAAAATCAAATAAGGTAGCCGTAAAAACGGCCTTCTCCTTTTTTTTGAATGGTACTTTCCAGCTTCCATTATACCTTATCAACCGGGGTAATGTATACTCATTAAATTGAGCCATTTCCACTTCCATATGAACGTCAAAATTGTAAAGTAACGTTTTGTACTTCAATTCGTAATTGCGGGCTACTATCTGCCAATTCTGAATGCGGAACCAGGTGGTCATTTCATTTATCACAATTCTGTTCTGCTCGTCGGATGTTAAATTTTTACGTGGTGAAAGCGTAAATACATAGCACATTTCTCCTTTAAAAAGATCCATGTCAATAATAAAATCATAAAGGGCCGCAACTTCTTCATCAAATAAAGCAACCTTATTTCCCATCAACGGAAGGCCTGGTATTCTTTTGCCCGGATCAAAAAATAACATTTTGAGTTGCTCTTTATGCCTGGCCATGCTGCTTTTACCATTAACATTGAATGTTGTTCCCTTAACTATTGCCGTTTCTCCGCATACTGTATCAAGGGCAAGAAACAAACTCGCATATAGATCGGCTGTATAATAATTATACTGATGCAGTCCATCAAAAAAATCACCGGTGCTTTTTTCCTCTAACACTTCTAACCAACGGCAATTTTCAGTTCGATGCTGTCTTGTACGACTGTTCAACGAAGCCTGAACGTTATTCCTCTTGTTAAAAATTTGAATAGAATTTAGCGACTCATAGGCCAATATTCTTAAATTTCGAAATGCTTTATAAAAGCTGGTATCGTCTTTAACTCTTTTAATAAATGAAGGAACATCCAGGTTATTTCGATCAACTACTTCTCGTAACGTAATCGATTTATTTGCTGAATAAAAAGTACTATCCGACTGCCCAACGACAGTACAGGAAAAATGAATTAAAAACAATAAAATGTAAGTAAGTCGGATGATTGTTCGAGGTTGAATTTGATGCATAAACCTCTTTTAATGAATAGCATTATTTTACGAAAGTCATTTTGTAGTCTACTTTTACTTTACCCTTCGATATATCGTCTAGTCTACCCCTTAACAATTTTCGTTTTAAAGGCTTTAAATGATCAATAAAAAGTTTCCCTTCTATATGATCATACTCGTGCAGAATTACTCTTGCCGTAATGCCATTAAAGGTTTGTGTAATGGATTCAAAAAGTTCATTTTGGTACTCTAATATTACTGTTTCTTCCCGATGCACATCTTCGCGAATTTTTGGAATACTCAGGCACCCTTCATTATAGGGCCATTCTTCCCCATCAAGTTCCTTAATTTGAGCATTTATAAAAATCTGTTTCATACCCGGAGCATCGGGATAACCGATTCGCTCCTTTTCTTCCATTCCTTCAAAAATTTGACGACTATCAATTACAAACAGACGGATATCTTTATTGATTTGGGGAGCAGCCAATCCCACGCCATTACTGGCATACATGGTTTCCCACATATCCTCGATTAACTTTGATAAAAAGGGATAGTCGGGTGAAATATTTTTAGCTACTTTTCTAAGCACAGGCGAACCATAAGCAACAATAGGCAATATCATAAATCAGGTAACTACGTTTATTGACAAATAATAGTATAGTACAAAATTACCGGAAATCGCGGGTTTAACCAATCCAAAAACCAATTTGCTATTGATTGGGAACATGCATTAGGAAAGTCGGTTTAAATACTCCTGCAGCAAAATGGTAGCTGCTATTTCATCAATCAGGGCTTTATTTCTTCGCTGTTTTTTTTTCATACCCATTTCAATCATTGCCTGGGAAGCCATTTTGGAAGAATAACGCTCGTCCACGGTAACTAATGGTATTGCCGGAAATTCTTTATTCAATTTCTTAATCACGTTTTTCACAAGAGGCGTTG
>JBJXDV010000287.1:0-5781 GCA_046153465.1 Chitinophagaceae bacterium | reverse complement strand
TTTACCGGTTCATGCAGAAATAATGTTTGTGAAATTATTCCTTCGGAAATAGCAAATAGTATCAATACACCTTTCGGATATGTGATTTTTAAAAGCCAACCCTTTTCTTCAGTTTATTCGTATTAATGTCGAGATTTTTGGAAGTGCTGATATGAGCATATAAAAGCAGGGTTTTAAGTTAGTATTAAGATTTACTTTATGTGATTCGATACGAATACAAGCGTTCTCCCTGTTAACGGTGAATTTGATGGGTGGGTTTGGGTCTTTTATTTGCTTGGTTGAATGGCATAGGTTTCATTTTTAGACAGTTTTTATTATCTTGCCTCACCGCATCGTACCTGCACGCTTATATCATTTTTTTAATGAGAAGAATTCTATTTGTTTCTTGCCTGTTGGGGTCATTTTTATTCTCTTGGTCTCAAGACTTTACCAATGAAGGAAAGGATTTTTGGCTTGGGTATGGTGATCATGTGCGCATGCACAATGGATCGAATAGCCAGGAAATGGTTTTATATATTACTTCCAAACAGAATGCAAGTTTTAAAGTAGAAATTCCTGGTATAGGATGGGTATACAATGGAACCGTTTCGGCAAATGCAGTTGCTACTACCCCTCCAATTCCTAAAAACGGTGGTCAAGACGCAAGGCTAAACTCAGAAGGTAAATTTGACCGGGGGATTCATATAACAAGTGATAAGCCGGTTGTGGCCTATGTTCATATTTATAACCAGAATGTTTCCGGTGCAGGTATTTTATTTCCTACCAACACACTTGGTAAAGAGTATGTATCCATCAATTATACTCAGGCTTCCAATGAAACGGCTATTTCGTATTCGTTTTTCTTTGTCGTGGCTACCGAAGACAGTACGGTAGTTGAAATTACTCCTTCACAAAATACACTTGGTGGCAGAACTGCTAACATGGTGTTTTCTGAGATTCTGCAGCAAGGAGAGATTTATAATGTGATGTCGAATACCGATCTCACCGGTTCAAGAATTCGATCCATTGCTTCAGGAACTTCTGCTTGCAAAAAGATCGCGGTTTTTGCAGGAAGCGGTAAAATTTCTATCCAAGGAAGTAGTTCAGGCGACAACTTTATCCAACAAGCTTTTCCAGAAAATGCCTGGGGGAAAAAGTACATAACTGTTCCCACGCAATCTCAACCGTTTAATTTCTTCAGGATAATCAAAAAGAAGCCTACCACCTTTGTTTCACTTGATGGTGTTCCAATACCTCCTGCGTCTTTTGTCAATAATGTTTATTATGAATTCGGCCCAACAAATAGTCCGCATATTATTGAAGGAAACGACCCAATAATGGTTGCTCAATATACCACCAGCCAGGGAAATTATGGAAATCCCAATACTGCGGGAGATCCTGAAATGATTTATTTAAGCCCGGTTGAGCAAACAGTAAATAGTGCTATCCTTAATTCTACACCAAATTTTCAAATCTCAGGTCATTTCATTAATGCAATAATGAAAACTGGTTCTACAAATACGTTCTCTATTGATGGTGTAAATTTTGGTGGGTCGTTTGTACCTGTTCCCGTTGATCCTTCCTATTCTTATATCTCTACCCAGGTTTCGCAGGGACAACATACGCTAAGAGCCGACTCTGGGTTCAATGCTATCGCTTACGGATTTGGTGGTTTTGAATCCTATGGTTATTCCGCAGGAACAAATCTTAAAGATCTTTATCAATTCGTAAGTATTTCGAATGATTATGGCACAGTAGACTTTCCTGCTGGTTGTAAAGGAACCCCTTTTAAATTTTCTATGACCTTCCCTTATCAGCCAACAAGTATTAAATGGGAGTTTAATGGTTTGTTTACAGATACTACTATTACTGCACCAGTTTTCGATTCAACCTGGGTGGTTAGCGGAAGAACACTTTATCGATACAAGCTCAATAAAACCTATACAATAAATACTTTAGGAACTTATCCAATTACAATTGTAGCGAATAATCCAACCCCGGATGGTTGCAGCGGATTACAGGAAATTGATTACGACCTCCAGGTATTCGACAACCCCGTTGCCGATTTTTCGTTTGTGCATAATGGATGTGTTTCAGATAGTGTGGTGTTTATGGATAATACGAACGGGCAGGGAAGACCCGTAATCAAATGGAATTGGGATTTTGGCGATGCTACTGTAAGTAAGCTTGCTGCTCCAAAACATAAATACCTTACCGCAGGTAATAAGACTGTAAAATTTTCCACCATAACAGATGTAGGATGTTTATCGGATACTGCTTCTAAAATAATTCCAATATCTGATCCGCCTATTGCAAAATTTGGAATGTCGGCTCCATTTTGCGAAAAATCTACCATCACATTTACAGATTCATCCACAGTTGTTACCGGTACTATTGTTCGATGGAACTGGAACCTTGGCGATGGAACAATTATTAATGCAACAAATGGAAATGCTGTACAGCATATTTATAATTTACCAGCCACTTACCAGGTAACGCTGGAAGTAGAAACCAGCACGGGTTGCCGCAGTTTTGTTTATTCAAGAAGTATCGTAATTAATTACAAGCCTTCGGTGGCAACTTTGTCGAATTCAGTTTGTTTGCCATCAGCCATAGTTAACTTCAGAGATGCAAGCGCAATAGCTGATGGAACCGGGAATCTTTTCAGTTATTTATGGAATTTTGGTGATGGCGTCACATCTACTCTTAAGGATCCATTACACGAATATATTTCTGTAGGTCCCTTTAACGTAAGCCTTCGGGTAACATCAAACAACGGTTGTGTGGATTCGTTAGCATTTTCGTATAACGAAATTTATCCGCAACCTCGGCTTTCCGTTTCGGCACCTGTAGAAAAATGTTTTGGCGATTCAGTAAGGGTTGCTATCAAAATCAATACACCTGCGTCGTTAAAAATTACAGAATATACCTGCAATTGGAGCAATGATGCTCCAACATCAGGTACTGTTGCTGCCGGCGCTGATTCAATTATAGTCTATCATGTTTTTAGCAATCCAGGTAATCAAAGTGTAACCATATTTGTACGTTCGGCTACTCCTGGTAGTTGTTTGTCAGATACCGTAACCGTGCCAATTTACATTAACAGGCTGCCGATCGTAAATTATAGTTTTGCAACGATTGCCTGCGAGGGAGAATCAGTAGCATTCAATGACCTTTCAACTTCTGTTGATGGAACAGTTAATACCTGGTCATGGACTTTTGGTAATGCAAGCAGTTCAACGATACAAAACCCTTTTGCTACCTATGCTACACCTGCAACCTATAACTCATCGCTGAAGGTTTTGTCGAGCAAAGGGTGTACAAGTAGTTTATTGACGAAGCCAGTTGTGGTACATTATTTGCCTATTGCAAATTTTGGAACGCCAGAAGTTTGTTTAACAGATCCCTTTGCACAATTTACTGATAGTAGTAAAATTGGTGATAACAGTGAATCGCAATTTGTTTATAGCTGGAATTTTGGCGATGCAAATGCAAATGCTGGTAACCCAAATAATTCTATTCAAAAGAATCCACAACACCGGTATATCGCCGTAGGTTTATATACTGTAAGTTTATTGGTAACCTCTAAGGACGGTTGTAATAAGACGGTGTCAAAAACATTTACTGTTAACGGGTCAATTCCTGTTGCCGCCTTTACTATCAATAATGCCTCAGCTCTTTGTTCTAATAAAGATGTAACAATAAAAGATGCCTCTACCGTTGATTTTGGAAATATCGTGAAAGTAGAAGTGTATTGGGATTATGGTAATGATCCTACTATAAAAACAATTGAAGATGATCCGGTTCCCGGAAAACAATATGCGCACAAATATCCCGATTTTGGTACGCCGGGAACAAAAACTTTTCAGGTTCGTTATGTAGCCTATTCAGGAATTAATTGCATTAACGAAATAACCAGAACGGTGACGGTAAATGCAAGTCCGTCCATTCAATTCAACTCTATGAATGCAGTGTGCGAAGAAGTTGCTCCCTTCCAGCTAACTGCGGCCAGTGAAATTTTTGGTTTTGCGGGAAATGGTATTTACACTGGAAATGGAATTATTTCTCCGGCAGGATTGTTCAGTCCCGCGGCAGCTAAGCCCGGCATTCATTCAATTCGTTATTCGTTTAGCGCGGCCAATGGTTGCAATACGTTTGCCGATCAAACTATTAGAGTATATCCAACACCGATAGTTGATGCGGGTCCGGATCGTACAGTGTTGGAAGGCGGCTTTATAAGTTTGCAGGCCAAAGCAAGCGGTAACAATATCAGTTATTTATGGACACCAAATACAGCTATTGATAATTCGGCTATAAGTACTCCAAAGGTTTCACCAGTCGAAGACATCACTTATCGGCTTACAGTAACATCCAGAGATGGTTGCGTTAATAAAGATGATGTTTTTGTAAAAGTGTTGAAGACACCAAGAATTCCAAATATATTTTCTCCTAATGGCGATGGTATAAATGATAACTGGGTGATAGAACACCTCGAGTCTTATCAGGGAGCAACAGTAGAAGTGTTTAACCGTTACGGACAATTAGTGTATCATTCAGTAGGATATAGTAAGCCCTGGGATGGCAGATTCAACGGTAGCCCATTGCCTGTGGCTACTTATTATTGGATTATTAATCCTAAAAATGGTCGACAGCAAATGAATGGATCTGTTACAATTATTCGATAGAATTATTACTAACTTTTAACAGTATTACAGGGCAGCCAATTTTCGATATCTTTTGTCTAAACTTTTTGCGGTGAAAAAAGTAATTCAAAACTAAAACAACGTATGAAGAAGTTACTATTGGGAGTGCTTGTTATTGTTTTTATGCAGAAGAGCCGGGCTCAACAAAAACCACATTATACCCAGTATATACTAAACCAGTATATAATAAACCCGGCTATAACCGGTATTGAAAACTATATTGATGTTAAAGCAAGTCATAGACACCAATGGGTAGGCATTCAGGATGCCCCGATAACAACCTATTTAACAATACATGGTCCATTGGGAAAAAAAGATTACCGGGCTTCTGCAACTTCGGTTAGGGTACCGGGTGAAAATCCCCGTGGCAAAAGTTATTGGGAGGATTATACATCGGCAGAACCCCATCATGGAATTGGATTACAGATAATTAATGATCGTACGGGCCCTTTAAGTCGTTTTGGGGCCTATGCCACCTATTCTTATCATATTGGACTTTCTCCCAAAACAAGTCTTGCAGCAGGTTTTGGAGCGGGTTTAACTAATATTAGTTTAAATACCAGTAAGCTTGATTTTATATATGTTCCTGTAGACCCGGCTGTTTTTAACAGTGGAATCATTAATTCTATTAAGCCAGATTTTAATGCTGGACTTTACTTGTATTCTGCTGATTTCTTTGTTGGACTATCGGCCTTACAAATTATTCCCCAAAAAATTGCATTCTCCGATTATTCAGTAAAAACAACAGACGGAAAATTTGTGCCGCATTTATTTGCAACTGCAGGATATAGATTCTTATTGGGCGAAGATTTTAATTTTACACCTTCTGTAATGGTTAAGTATATTAGCCCCCTTCCAACACAAGTGGATATTAATGCCAAATTTCAATATCAGGATTTAGCCTGGGTGGGAGCTAGTTATAGAACAGGCGAAGGATTTGCCGGAATGATTGGCATGAATATTTCCAATACGTTGAATATTGGATATTCATATGATTATACCACCTCCCGGCTAAATACGGTTAGTAAAGGCACTCATGAAATATTAATAGGATTTATGCTTGGGAATAAGTATGCCGATTGGTGCCCAAAAAATGTGT
>JBJXDV010000286.1:0-23622 GCA_046153465.1 Chitinophagaceae bacterium | reverse complement strand
GGCACAACCCAAAAAACGGGAGCTGATTACAGGGTTTGTTCCAACAATGGGTGCACTTCACCAGGGGCATATTGACTTAATAAAACAGGCAAAAAAAAATTGTGGGCTGGTAATCGCCAGCATTTTTGTTAACCCCACTCAATTTAATAATTCATCTGACTTTCAAAAATACCCGGTTACTATTGAACAGGATATTTATCTTTTGGAAAAAGCCGGTACTGATATTCTTTTAATACCATCGGTTGTAACATTATATCCTGAAGGAACTGCTGGTTTGGAAAACTATGAACTTGGATACCTTGAAACAGTATTGGAAGGATTCTACCGACCCGACCATTTTCAGGGAGTTTGCCAGGTTATGAGCAGGCTATTAAAGAGTATTCAACCTACCCGTTTATATATGGGTCAAAAAGATTATCAGCAATGCATGGTCGTAAAACAACTAATTGAGTTAATAAGTAGTTCAACTAAATTGGTTACCTGCGCCACCATTCGCGAAGAAGATGGATTGGCAATGAGCAGTAGAAATAAACGATTAGGCATTATTGCCAGGGAAAAGGCCATTGGCATCTTTAGAACACTTGTCTTTATAAAAGAAACTATTACGAAGGGGGCTTTAGATTCAGTAAAAAAAGAAGCGATTGAATTATTATCCAGTTATGATTTTAAGATAGATTATATTGAAATAGCCGATGCAGACACATTGGAATTAATTGATCGATGGAACGGTACTCAAAAAATAGTTGCATTAATTGCCGCTTTCCAGGAAGATGTACGATTAATCGATAATATTGTTATCGCTTCTTAACATCAGAATATCGATAAACTTTTTTAGTTTGCATAAGTTTTATCTCTAAAAATATTATTAGCAATTATTGTATGGAAATTGAAGTACTAAAATCAAAAATTCACAGGGCAGTAATTACTGAAGCAAATTTGAACTATGTTGGAAGCCTTACACTTGATGAAGATTTGATGGAAGCGGCCAACGTAATAGAATATGAGAAAATACAAATTGTAAATGTAAACAACGGAACACGAATTGAAACCTACCTTATAAAAGGAAAAAGAGGTTCTGGTGTTTGTTGTTTAAACGGGCCGGCCGCAAGGCAGGGAGCAGTAGGTGACATCGTAATCATCATCTCCTATGCAACGCTAAATTTCGAAAAAGCAAAAACGTTTAAGCCCTGGATTGTATTTCCACGGGAAGGAAACAGACTTTAATCATTTTGCAGGGAATAGATGCTATTTTCATTTGTAAAATTTCTGGATGAATAAAAAGATTTTAAGTGCAGTTCAATACCTTTTTTTCCTGGCACTTGGGATTTTTTTACTGTGGTGGTCACTGCACAAAGTTGATGATAAAGGTTGGGCAGATATGAAAAATTCTTTTCTACATGCCCGCTATATTGTTGTTATTCCAATCGTTATTGCATTACTGGCAAGCCACTACAGCAGATCACTGCGATGGAAAATTTTGATTGAGCCTTTAGGATACAAACCCAAAACTATTAATGCTTTTTTGGCTGTACTGATAGGATATATGGCCAATTTAGCTATTCCCAGGTTGGGTGAAATATTAAAATGTACGCTGCTTGCCCGTTATGAAAAAATACCTGCTGAAAAACTGGTAGGCACAATTGTGGCAGAACGAGCCTGCGATGTGATTTGCCTTTTAATAGTAATGGCAGCAGCTTTCCTGACTCAAACTGATTTAATCGGCGAATATCTTTCCACTACATTAAAGGATGTATTTGGTTCTAAAACAGGTGGAATTTCTACCCAAAAAATATTAATTTACCTAATATCAATAACCGCTTTAATAGTTATTCTTTTCCTGCTTTTCCAAAAATTTGCTTATTTATCCTTCATACAGAAAATAAAATCTGTCATTCGCGGAGTATGGCAAGGCGTGGCCAGCATCAAATATGTAAAACACAAAGGGCTTTTTATTCTTCATACCGTTTTTATATGGGCCATGTATTTACTAAGTGTTCGATTAGGGTTTCTTGCCCTTGAAGAAACGTCTTCCTATGCATGGAAGCCGGCTCTTTCTGTATTAACCTCCGGTAGTTTGGCGATGATAATGCCCAGCCCCGGCGGATTAGGATTTTACCCGGTATTTGTTCAAACAACTATGGAGCTTTATGGATTAAGAGGTGCTATAGGGTTTGCATTTGGGTCATTAATGTGGGGGGCGCAATTTTTTCAAATGCTGCTTAGTGGTTTTGTAGCTTTGCTTTTACTGCCACTGCTTAATAAACAAAAAAAAGCCAATGCGTAATCCTGATTACATTAATGGAAAAATACTAACCATTGAAGAGGCTTTAAGAAAGATGGCGCAATGGAGATTGCTTAAAAAAAAGGTAGCATTTACCAATGGATGTTTTGACATTCTTCACGTTGGTCACATCTTTTCTTTATCTGAAGCAGCAAAGCAAGCTGATTATTTAATGGTAGGATTAAATTCTGACGTCTCCACCAAAAGATTAAAAGGTGATAACCGACCAGTTAATGATGAACAATCAAGGGCTTTATTATTAGCCTCGCTGGTAATAGTTGATGCGGTTGTGTTATTTGAGGAAAATACTCCACTTGAAATAATAAGTAAATTATTACCCGACGTGTTGGTAAAAGGAGGTGACTATACCATTGATCAGATTGCAGGTGCCAAAGAAGTAATAGCCAATGGAGGAAGCGTGATTATTAATTCAATAATTCAGGGACAATCAACAACGGGATTGATTGAAAAAATAAATAAATTATAATCTGTTGTTCTAAACCCATTCAAATCCTTCGTTCTTTAGAGGAAGCTTTCTTATACGGTAACCAGCAGCCGCTAATGCGTTGCACAATGCCGGAGCAACAGTTGGCAATCCCACCTCTCCTACTCCACCGGGCTCTTCATCATTTTTTAGCGTATAAATTTCGACCGGTGGCATTTCATTATAACGGAGTAGCTCATAGGTTCTAAATCCATCTTGCACCACCCGGCTGTTTTCAATGGTTATTTCTCCTTTAAGTGTTTGTTGCAGTGCAAAAGCAAGTCCACCTTCCATTTGATTCCTTAATCCATCCGGATTTATCACAATCCCGCAATCAATGGCAGCTACCACCCGAACGATTCGAAATTTTTTCGGCGCCAATAATTCAATTTCTATGGCATGCGCAGCATAGGATTTTGCAAAAATAAAAGAGTGTGTGGCTAGTCCAATAAAATGATTTTTCTTACGGGGTTGGGTGTATCCAATCTTTTCAGCCGCTAATTTTAATACATCGGCTATTCGCTGGGGATATTGCTTCATTGCCCCAGGTCCATCGCCCGTAGTAAACATTGGTCGTCCATCTAACAGGGCTAAACGAAATGCTAATGGGTCTTTCTTTAATTTTCGCGCCACTTCATCTACAAATGATTCAATAGGGAAACAATTCATGCAAATTTCAACGGATCGTAACCAACCCCTGTTAATATTAAAATCTACATTTGTAAACCCGGTTTGTACATTGGGTACCTCGTAATAAAAATCATTAGTGGCCCCACCGAGGTTTTCGGAAGGATCTTTCGTATCCGGATCAATCATTACTCCGATTGAGGTACATACTAAATGATGATACCAACTTTGCAGGTTACCTTTTGTATCCCAGCTTGCCTGCATCCGATGATAATTCGCAGGGCGATAACCCTCAAAACGTATATCCTCTGTACGATCCCAAATTACTTTTACAGGCTTATTAATTTGTTGAGCAATTTTTACTGCTTCAATAGCAAATTCAAAATGAAGCCTTCTGCCAAAACCACCACCGATTATTGCAAGATTCACTTTAATATTTTCTTTCTTAAATCCACAATCCGCTACCAATTGGTTAACCGTCCAATCAGGTAATTGCAATCCTCCCCACAATTCGCATTGGTCACCAGTTACTGAAGCAATAAAGTTTATAGGTTCCATAGTAGCATGTGCCAAAAATGGCTGGGCATACTCTGCAGTAAAGGAATTAGCAGGGCTCAATTTTAATTTTGTAATATCCCCTTTATTGTATTTTTCGAGAGCAGGTTTCTTTTTTGATTGAATTGCCATTTTTGTAAACAAGGCTGCGGAGTTTTCCTTATTCTTCGCTCCTTCATCCCATTTTATTTTTAATAATTTCCTTGCCTGCATGGCGGCCCAGGTAGAGGTTGCCAATACCGCAACACCAGGCCTTACATGCATTGGCTTTCCGGTACCCTTATACGAAACTGTTTTAATAAAGCCAGGAATTCGTTTAGCTGCTTCATCATCCACACTTATTAAACTTCCACCCAATACCGGGCAACGTTCAATCGATGCATAAACCATTCCAGGCACTTTTAAATCAATTCCATATTTTGCTTTTCCGGTAATAATATCTTTCAGGTTCGATTTTTTTTGTTCCTTTCCGATAAGCTTAAAATCTTTGGGGTTTTTAAGTATAACTTCTTTGGGAATTGGTTGAGTGGCCGCCTCACAAACTAATTCTTCATAAGTAATACGAAGCATGTTAACAGTATTAACCACTACTCCATTATCTGCAGCACATTTATCGGCCGATATATTCCATTGCCTGGCTGCCGCCGCAATAAGCATTGCTTTAGCAACAGCACCGGCTTTGCGTAATTCATTATAATCGGTAAGTACACTTTGGCTACCACCTGTATCGTGCGCTCCAGCGGGCAATGAACCATAGGGTGCAATTTCTGTTTTTACTTTTTTCCAGTCAGCATCCATTTCATCGGCAACAATCATCGGTAAAGAGGTATTGACTCCCTGCCCCATCTCCCGCCTGGCTACATATATAATAATGTTTCCTTTTTTATCCAGTCTTAAAAATGCATTGGGTTGAAAAAACTCACAGTCTGGTGTACCTGCTAAACTATTTCCCCCGGGTAATAAGAATCCGAGCATCAGTCCGCCGCCAGAAACCGAGCTCATTTTTATAAATTTTCTTCGATCAATGGAGATCTTATTCATAATGATAAAATATAAAAATTATTTATTTACTTCTTCTATTGCAAGGTTTACAGCCTGTTTAATTCTATGATAGGTTCCGCACCTGCACAGCGTTTGACTCATTACTGCTTTAATTTGATCTTCACTCGGTTTCTTTGTTTGATTTAAAAGGCCGGCAAGTGTCATCATCTGTCCACTCTGACAATATCCGCATTGTGGAACCGCTACCTGTTCCCACGCTTTTTGAATTGGGTGCGATCCATCCTCCGATAATCCTTCAACAGTAGTTATTGGTTGACCGGAACATGACTTAACCGCTATTTGGCAAGATCGTACGGAACGATTATTAACCAATACCGTGCAGGCACCACAGGTATTAACACCACATCCAAATTTTGTACCTGTAAGATCAAGTAGATCGCGCAATACCCATAATAAAGGCATATCTGGCTCTGCTTCTACTGTGTGACTTTTATTATTTACCAAAAGCTGGAAAGATGCCATATATAAAATTTTAAAAAAGGTACATCGATTATTTCCATCTACAAAAAGAAATCAATTTCCCTCCTAATAGTTGAATCGATAACATGGATTGAAAGGAATATCTTTGCTGCATGCATTATGTTTCGGTAGAAGGACTGTCTAAGTCCTATGGTATACAACCTCTTTTTTCGGATATCTCATTTAATATTGAAGAAGGCGATAAAATAGCCCTGGTAGCCCGAAACGGTTTTGGGAAATCTACTTTAATGAAAATTCTTTCTGGCAAAGAAAGTCCGGACGAGGGCAAGGTTTGGGTAAGCAAAGAAGTAACGGTAGCGCTGTTTGATCAGGAACCTGTTTTTAAAGAAAAAAGCTCCATTCTGGATAATATCTTTTTTCATAACAATCCATTCATTAATGCCATCCGGCAATATGAAGAGGCCTGTGACGATGATAACAATGAATCTATTCAAAAGGCCATTATTAAAATGGATGAATTGGGTGCATGGGATTTTGAGGCCAAGGTAAAACAGATTCTGGGCAAGCTAAATATTACGCATCTGCACCAAACCGTTAGTACACTCTCTGGCGGTCAACGCAAACGAATTGCACTTGCAAAAACGCTGATTGATATTGGCTTTGAACACAAGCATGTTTTATTAATAATGGATGAACCAACCAACCACCTTGATGTTTCGATGGTTGAATGGCTGGAGCATTATTTGAATCATGAAAGAATCACTTTACTATTAGTTACCCACGATCGGTATTTTTTGGATATTACCTGCCAGGAGATATGGGAACTTGACAGAAGTAATTTATATGTTTACAAAGGCAATTATGAAAACTATTTAGAAAAGAAAGCAGCAAGGATTGAAAGTGATTTGGCGAGTATCGATAAAGCTAAAAATACGTTTAGAAAAGAATTGGAATGGATGCGAAAGCAACCGAAAGCGCGAACTACCAAAAGTAAAAGCCGCCAGGATAATTTTTATGAAATAGAAAAGAAAGCCAAACAGGTGATAGAAGATAATTCGTTGCAACTTGAAATGAAAATGAACCGGCTGGGTGGAAAGATTCTGGAGTTGAAAAAAGTTTATAAGAGTTATGGCGCCTTTCCTATTTTAAAAGGATTTGACTATACTTTTAAAAAAGGTGAAAGGGTAGGCATTGTCGGAAAAAATGGGGTTGGGAAATCTACCTTTATTAATATGCTGCAGGAAATTGAAACAGCAGACAGTGGTAAAATTAACGTAGGCGATACTGTTATATTTGGAAACTATTCACAACAGGGTTTAAAATGGAAAGAGGATGTTCGGGTAATTGAGTTTGTGAAGAATATAGCCGAGAGTTTTCCATTGGCCAGCGGCGGCTCTATGACGGCAGCACAGTTCCTTCAACTATTTCTTTTTGATCCGGATAAACAGTATACGTATATCAGCAGGTTAAGTGGAGGCGAAAAAAGAAGGCTCCATTTATTGTCTATCTTGTTTCGCAATCCAAATTTTTTAATATTAGATGAACCCACCAATGATCTTGACCTCCCTACCCTTGGCGTTCTTGAAAATTTCTTAAGCGAATTTCCGGGTTGTTTGGTTATCGTTTCGCATGATCGATATTTTATGGATCGGTTGGTAGATCATTTACTTGTATTTGAAGGGGACGGAGTTATCAGAGATTTTCCGGGAAATTATTCACAATACAGAATTTGGAAAGAAGATCAGGCAATGGTGGAAGTTGGTTCGAAGCAAGCTACAAAAGAAATAAGTTTGGAAGAAACATCCGTTACCAAAACCACCGAACAAAAAAAAAGGTTTTCATTTAAAGAAAAAAGAGAATTTGAGTTGCTGGAGAAAGAGTTAATGAGCCTCACGAAAGAAAAAGAAACAATCACCGAAAAACTGAATAGCGGGCAAATGCCCTATGATGAGTTACAAAAACTTTCGCAACGTATTATAGAAATCAGTTCGCTATTAGATGCGAAAGAATTAAGATGGCTGGAATTAAGTGAGATGGCCGGATAATCAGTTGAAAAGGACTAATACGAATCTCAGAATTATTATAACCTATGAATAGCAAACCGCTCATCATGAATTTAGTAAGATTGTTAAATCAAGCATTCATTTTTTTAACTTCACACAAAATAACGCTATGAGAAAATTAATTGCATTTCTTCTTTTACTATCCTGCCTGGCAATACAGGCACAAAAGCAAAAAAAACCAAAGGCAGAAAATCCAGTTCCTTTTGCAAACACTGTTACAGCCGATGATCTAAAGAAGCATTTATATATAGTTGCCGGTGCTGAAATGGAAGGCAGAGAAACCGCCACGGCAGGTCAACGCAAGGCTGCTGCGTACATTGAAAACCATTTTAAAACTCTTGGTCTGGCCCCAGGGAATAATGGCAGTTACCAACAGTTCTACCCGGTGTTCCAGGATTCATTGCTGAATGGATCACTGGAAGTTAACGGCAAAAAATTTGAACTCAATAAAGATTTCGTGGTAAATCTCGGAAGCGCTTATAGTGCTACTATGCTTGGCAGCGAAGTAGTTTTTGTTGGATATGGAATTAGTGATTCTACCCGTGATGACTATGCGGGAATCAACACAAAAGGAAAAATAGTATTAATCCTTGCTGGCTCGCCACCTTCAATACAACCATCAACAACGAATCGTACGCAACGATTTAATCCTTTTGCGATCCAGGAAGCGGCTGCAAAAAACGGAGCTGCTGCCATTTTATTGGTTCAAACTAATTTTCCCCGAAAGGCCGGCGGTTTAAAAGGAAATCAATATACGAATGGATTTAAAAGAACTATTTATCCAAATACATTTTCAATTTCGGATGCGGTAGCAGAAAGTATTATGGGTAATGATATCAGCGGCGCCCGGGAAGCAATGAAAAATGGAAACCCGGTAGCCAAAACCTATAGCGCCAATATGCTTCTTGAATTTAGTAAGCAAACGATGAAAATGGAAAGCAGTAATGTAGTTGGATTCTTAGAAGGTACCGATCTTAAAGACGAATACCTTGTAATAACAGCACACTATGATCATTTAGGAATGCGCGATAACAATGTTATTTACTATGGTGCCGATGATGACGGGTCGGGTACGGTAAGTGTATTGGAATTGGCCGAAGCATTTGTAAAAGCTAAGGCGGCTGGCAAGGGTCCACGCAGAAGTATAATATTCATGACCGTTAGTGGAGAAGAAAAAGGACTATGGGGTTCTGCTTATTATGGTGATCATCCGATCTATCCTTTAGATAAAACAACCGCAGACCTTAATATCGATATGATAGGCCGCATCGACCCCAAACGTAAAACAGGAGATTCTACTAATTATGTATATGTAGTTGGTGATGATAAATTAAGTTCGGAATTAAAACCAATCAGTGAAGCAATGAATAAGAAGTATACGAAGCTGGAACTTGATTATAAATACAATGATCCTAAAGATACTGAGCGTATTTATTTCCGTAGCGACCATTATAACTTTGCCCGTAAAGGCGTTCCGATTATTTTTTATTTTAATGGAACACATGCCGACTATCATCGCCCGACAGATACACCCGATAAAATTGATTACCAACAAATGGCAAAAAGAGCCAAACTTGTTTTTTATACGGCATGGGAAATGGCGAATAGAAATGAAATGCTGAAGAGAGATATACCATTGGATAATCAAACCCGCTAAAAAGTAAGCTGAAAATAAAATGTATGTTTAAAAAAGCGAAGAGAACGACTCTTCGCTTTTTTATGGGCAACCTGTGATTACAGATTTGCGTACTACTTTTATTCTACACTTTATTGATCACTAAAATTATTTGCCATGAAAAACATTCAAGGTACAGCCACTCGATTGCTCCTGTTTGTAGTATCAACAATTTCTATTGAAAGTTGTAAAACTGATCCTGCAATTTTACCCACCACCGTAAAAAAGTGGGATCTGTTAGAAGCGAAATCTGTTTTTGAAGTTCCCGCTCCAACAGGAAGAACGGAAGAGGGTGAACTAAACCTCGAATTGTTATCAGATAATTCACTTAAATATGATTTCCATATTCACAATCTAACTCCGGGCGATGCGCTAACGGGGGCGCATATTCATCTCGGTAATGCAGGTGGTTCAGGCCCGGTATTGATAGATCTAAAGCCAACCTTTGCAGGTCCCGCAGGTACAGGTATTGTAAAAGACTTACGGCAAGGTCAAGTTGATACGCTAATGGGCCAGCCTGTTTACTTTAATGTGCATTCATCGCAGGCACCAGCAGGATTAGTAAGATCGCAAATAGATCAAAAGGTAGATTTTGCAATGGATATTGTTTTAGCAGGAAGCAATGAAGTACCGGGCGTTGTTACTACAGCAACCGGGGTATGTATTCTCAGGATGACGGAAGACAAAACTCTTTATTCTAAAGTTACGGTAAACAATATTGAATCTGCTGATACTTTAAGAGTTTCGCATATTCATAGGGGTTTAGCAGGAAGTAATGGACCGGTGCGTATTTTTTTAGCTAATTCTATTGCTGATTTTGGCATTTTAAAAACAATCACCCTACCAGATTCATTATATACTATGTTAAAAACAGATCCGGTTTATGTGAATGCACATTCGAAATTGCATGGCTCTGGTTTGCTTAGAGGACAGGTTAGATGAGCAATGGTAACCCATATATTCTGTATTGTCCATTCTGTATTCCGCATTCTGTATTTTGTATTCCCCTCTAAACTTCAATCAGGTAACACCATCTTAGCAACTTTCCTTCAAAATCGAAAGGCGTAGTTGCTTTGGTAATATCTTTTATTGAACGCGCATTAATTTTTTCAGCATCTAATTCAAACCGGCGGGAATTGGTGCTAAAATAAATCTTGCCGTTGGGCTTGGTAGCAAGAATTATTTTATTGAGTAACCCTGAATGGTCGCGCTGAATGTCTAAAAAATCTTTCATCATTTTACTGTTGCTAAAGGTGGGCGGGTCCACTACAACAAGGTCAAAATAGTTAGCTGGTATCGTATCAACGTATTGCAGTACATCAGCTTTAATAAATTTATATTTTTGAGCATCAATGAAATTATTAAGGCTGAAGTTTTCGGCTGCCCATTGCAGGTAAGTATTGGATAAGTCTACCGACACTACTTCTTCTGCACCCCCATCTGCGGCATACAAAGAGAAGGAACCGGTATAACAAAAAAGATTTAAAATTCTTTTGCCCGCCGCTTGCTCCTTTACCATTTGCCGGGTTATTCGATGATCGAGAAATAAACCGGTATCCAGATAATCAGAGAGGTTTACTTTAAACAACAATCCTCCTTCTTTCACAATAAAAAATTCTTCTTCAGAAGCCACACGATTATACTGATCGAACCTTCCCGATTTTCGCTTGCGCTCTTTTATAAAAATATTTCCAGTTGGTTGTTCCAATACTTCACTGATTACAGGCATGCATTGCTGAAACCATTGCTCGTATTCTTCATCCGTTAATGCATGCTTGCTGCGGTATTCAGCCACATAAATATTATTTTCATACAACTCAATGGTTAACGGAAATTCTGGTAAATCACGGTCATACAAACGATAACAACTGATGGTTTGACGTTTTGCCTGTTTATGTAAATGCCGGTACACTTTGGTGAGCCGGTTCTTGAACATAATATGTTTTTCCGAAAACATTCATTCAAAAATAAGCTAATACCTATAAGCTTTAACGAATCAACTAAAAAAGGAATACACTTTTAGTTCAATTCTCTTATTATTTCATCAAATTTGCTTTTTCAATTTTTTATTTAACTGAGCAAACCCAAATGCTGTAATCAATAATAGTATACCAACAGTGAACCACAATGCAGTAAAGCCGGCGTGTTCGGCCATCTGAGAACCAAGTACAGGCCCTACTGTTTGGGCGAATGCCCACGCAATAGTATACAGTGCAGCATAGGATCCTCTATTGTGAGATTTACTCCGCGATATCCAGAATGAATTCATAAAAGGCATAGAAAGCATTTCACCAAATGTCATAATTAGCACCATTACTATAGCCATCAAATAAGTTGTTGGGAAAAATGCCAGTATCAGGAAGGAGATTCCACACAAGAAAACTCCCCGCATTATATAAAATATATTGTTTCGCTTTCCTTCAAGCTTAAATACAATTACCATTTCAATCAACGCGATCAGCAATCCATTGATAGCGCCTGTTAAACCTATAAACCGTTCTGAGAAATGAAGTTCATTGCGGTAATATGCAGACAGGTTCGTAAATAATTGGAAAAAACAGGCAGCAAACAACATCACTAACAAAACAAACCACAAGTAAATTTTATCTTTATAAACAGCATGAGCAGGATCAATTTTATCTTTCTTTTTCTCCACTTTACCATTTTTTACCGGAGAAAGTAAAAAAAACATAAATACTGCCGCAGCCATATTAGTAATTCCATCAAACCAAAATAATAATTCATAATTGAACGAGGCTATAAAACCACCAAGAGCATTTCCAACAGCCCATCCCAAATTTATAGCCAATCGGTTTAACGAGTAGGATCGCGTTCGGTTTACTTCTTTACTATAAAATGCGATGGCTGTTGAATTGGCAGGACGAAATGCTTCATTAACAAAACTCAGTAAAAAAGTTACGATGCAAATGGATGAGTAGGTTTTCATTTGCCCCAAAACAATAAACAATAATCCTCCGGTAAATAATGTAAAAAGTTGTATTGAATAAAATCCCATTTTATCTACAAGGCGCCCACTAATATGAGCACCGATAACCGCACCTAAGCCAAATAACCCCAATACAATTCCAGCTTCTGAAATACTGTAACCCCTTGCCGGCCTGGTAAGATATAAAGTAAGAAATGGAACCACCATCGTTCCGCTTCTGTTAATAAGCATCGTTATAGAAAGCCACCAGGTTTCGCGCGAAAGACCTGAGTATGCACCCTTATAAAGTTTAATAGTAGTTGGAAACATCAGTATTGTAAAAAGAAGCACGTAAAGGTAACACTGTACTTAACCAAAAAAAAATGCCGCCAGTTAAATGGCGGCAAACAACCTGGCTTTTTTTATTGAGTTTAATTTGCAAATACTTTTTTCAATATATCGGTTACTCGTGCCGCGGGGTCTTTCCGTATTTTTTGTTCTTCTAATGCAACCTGGTAAAATAATCCTCCCAGCGCTTTTTCGGTTACATATCCCGACAAATCAGTATTAATTTTTTTAAAGGTGGTAGGAAGCTTATTATAAGTTTCAAACACATCTCTCCAATATTTGGTAGCATCTGTTTTTTTCAATGCCTCATCAATTACCGGCTTAAAGGCCGTAGTTAATGCAGAGGTTGTTTTCTCCTTTAAATAACTGGTTGCAGCCGTATCATTTCCTTTTAAAATACTAAATGCGTCTTGAAAACTCATCTCTTTGATAGCATTTATAAATATAGGAGCTGCTGATTTGGAAGCATCTTCTGCTGCACGATTCATCGATAAGATAGCTTTATCTACCATTCCACCCAATCCTGCGGCACGTAGTGTTGATTCAACTTTCTTTGCTTCGGCAGGCATCAAAACTTTAATTGCCGCGTTGGCAAAAAAGCCATCCAGTGCGGCTAATTTCTGTGAACTGTTATTGGCACCCACCGATAATGCTTCTTTTAAACCAGCAATAATTTCATCGTTTGACAGAGAGGTATTGCCGCCTTTTACTTTATTTAGAACGTCGCCTGCTTTTTTAAATAATCCACCTTCTTTTTTGGCTGCTGTTTGTTGAGAAAAGGAAGTAATCGAAAGAAGCAGCATTAAACTAAATAGTAATTTTTTCATAATGATCTTATTGATACCAAAATAACGCCGGAACCTTAGAAAAATTTGTTAAGAGATCATTTATTTGTCCACTCAAACGAATCACTCAACGGAATTTCACTAAATACAGTAAATGCTACAGGTGGCGGTATGGTTAATTTACGTAAGCTGGTATCAATAAAAGCGCCATCTACAGTAAGAATTGCGGCAACAGCATCGCCATTTATATAAATTTGATGCTGGATTGACCAACGCGCATAATCGGAACGCGCTTTCAATAATTTCATATCCATAGAAATTGAATCACCAAACTTAATTTCTTTCCGAAACTGGCATTCTTCCCGAAAAAGAATGGGACCAAAATTATGCTCCTGCAATACTGCCACCGATAATCCTTGTTCTGTAAAAAAACTCATTCGGCAAAATGCTCCCCAATCATAATATACAGAATGCCGAACATGAAAATTAGGATCCAGGTCGGCCCAACGAACTTCTAACAATCTGGTATAAGTATTCATTTAATTTTAATTGATTTCAAAATAAAACAAAGGTAATGGCGTTACCAACCGATAATCATAAATATTGTATAACTTAATTTTATTTTTATTCCTATTTTTACGCTTCAATTATAACTAACCATGCAAAAATTATTGATTGTATTCTTAATCATTTTAAGTATAGGCAGTTTTGCCCAGGGCACGGTAAAAAATCCAATAGCTGTAAAAAAATCAGTAAAGGCAATGCCTCTAGCGTTGAAAAATCAGTCGGATTCCTTCAGCTATGCTATTGGAGTAAGTATTTCAAACTTCTATAAAGAACAGGGTATCGGAAATATTAATAGTGGCCTTGTAACGAAAGCAATGAATGATTGCAAAGCTGGTAAGGCCGGTTTAGATGATAGCCAAGTAAACAATATTATTATGGCTTACATGCAACAAAAGCGAAGTGAAAAATCTTCCGGAACCAGGAAAGCTGGTGAAGCATTTTTAGCCGAAAACAAAAAGAAGGAAGGTGTGATCACTACTGCAAGTGGATTGCAGTATACTATCATTAAAGAAGGAACAGGTCCGATGCCCGCTGCCACCGACAAGGTAAAAGTACATTACCATGGTACTTTAATTGATGGCGTTGTATTTGAGAGCTCAGTACAAAGAGGAGAACCAATTGTATATGCAGTGAATGGTTTTGTATCTGGATGGATTGAAGCGTTACAAATGATGCCGGTAGGTAGCAAATGGAAGCTTTTTATCCCTTCAAATCTTGCTTATGGTGATAATGATTCGGGCCCGTTAATCAAAGCAGGTTCAACATTAATATTTGAAATTGAATTGTTGGAAATAATGCCAAAATAATAAATAGGTTGAATTCCAAAAAAAATAGCAATAATAATTGTATTTTGAAATTGCAAATTAAAAAAGAGTAGATTCTCAATGGAGTCTCCTATTTTCTTTTTCTAATCAGGTCTGCTATTTTAGAAATCTTACACCTAACTTATAAGTTCTTTACCGGAAAATTCACTTAGTCATCTCCGATATTAATTTTCATTCGCTGTATTTGTTGCCTCGTTCCCAAAACTAATATTTTCATGCCGGCAATAACTAAAATATCTTCAGGAGGATTGATTTCAAATTTTCCATCGGCCGATTTAATGCCGATACAATTAACACCTGTTTTTTTCCACGACATTATCTCATTCAATGCTTTATTTCTCATATTAGCAGGCAACTGATCGTAGGACACCGATTCAATATGTATGGCCTCCCCTTCTTCCCCCGATAAATAATCAATGAACTCAATGACGTCTGGCTTCGAAACCAGGGTTGCCATATGTGTTCCTCCAATTTTATCTGGCATAATAACACTATTAGCACCTGCCTTTTTTAATTTCGGGGATGTATTTCCATCCGAGGCACGGCTAATAATTTGTATGGTATCGTTTAAAGAACGGGCAGATAAAACGATAAAAACATTATGCGCATCAACCGGTAACGCTGTAATAAGTGCTTTTGCGCGGGCAATTCCAGCTTTCTTTAATACATCATCATCGGTACCATCGCCATGTAAGATTAATAATTCTGGATTATCTGCAATGGCTTCTTCCAAAATCTCGATCCTATTTTCAATAACTACATAGGGCTGTCCGTGATAGCCGAGAGTTTGCGCTGCCTGCTTACCGTTACGGCCATAACCGCAAACAATAACATGATTGCTGAGTTTGTCAATAGAAGTCATGATACGCCGGGTTTTAAAGTATTTATTAATCTCTCCACTTATAATATATTGTGTTATTCGTGTTAGAGCAAATGCAACAGCACCCCAACTGGTTATTAATAAAAAAACGGTAAACATTCTACCTGCATCGGTTAATGGGCGAACCTCTGTAAAGCCAGCCGTGGTTACAGATATAGTGGTCATGTATATAGCCTCAACAAGATTGAACTGCTCAATGGTCATATAACCAATTATACCAATTAGTACAATTGTAATGATCAATATAAAAGGTTGCATTAAGCGCCAGACTGCATTTTTCAATCTCAGTTCATTTTTATAAAATTAAGGATTACGCCCTTAAATTCATTTTTAATTGAGCAAAAAAAACCCGGAATAACTCCAGGCTTTTTACTCTATCCTAAATTTTATTAATATACATTCACCGTTTTATCTTTTGGATATTTTACGCTGTAACTGATCCGGTATTTTTTTGTTTCCCCTGCATTTAAATCCAATTTCCAGGTAAGCACGCCGATCTCGCTTTTAATTATTGCATCGCTACTTTCCAGAAGCTCTACTTCAATATCTTTATTGGTAGAAATTGGAAACTGATCTTTCAGCATCATTTGTATTTTTTCTTTTTTATTATTTTTTACGACAATCTCATAAGTAAACACTTGTTTCTTATTAGTCCCTAAAAACTTTACATTGCTAAAATCCTTTAATTTTTCTCTTTTAACCACTACCCTTTTATCACGACCTAAGGTCAGGTTCAGCGTATCCTGAGTTGAATTGGGATCAATATAAGTTTTACCAATATAAGTTCCTTCAAACATTATATTGGCCTCTCCAGGTAATAAGTTTAATCCTTCCCAATCGGCCACTTCACCTAATAAATAAGATTCTTTATCCAGCTTTGGGGCAGCATAATATTTATAAAAAGCAGGTACTGAAATTTCTTTCAGTGAAACCTGCTGCTCTTTTCCATTCGACGGAATATCATAAGGCAGGTCAATATCATAGGTAACATTTAACTCATTATCGTTAACGGTTACGTATTCATCGAGACCATCTTTCAACGTCACTACAATTACTCCATTCGCAGCTTTTGCTCCATAAATCGCTGTTGCGTTTGCATCTTTCACTACATCAATTTTTTTGATGGCTTTAGGATCAATCAATTTGAACGCTTCCGCAGAAATCGGTTCTCCATTCAATATATATAAGGGTTGGTTTGCAGCATTTATGGAATTCGTACCTCTAACTTTAGTGCCATACCCTGTTACTACAACCTCTTCCAGTGAATTTGATTTAAATTGGCCAATCGGTTGAATGGAATTCATCATCATATTTCTTTCCATAGTTGCAACCGGATTTATATAGGTAAGAAACCAACTTTGAAAAACAGGTGCTGTTCCCTGTTGGCCCGGCGTGGAGGTAGCCAAAGAAAGTTTTATATTTTTCCAATCAATGCCCGTTGTTTGAACCAATTTTGCCTTGTATAGTACATTGATGGGCTTATTGATATTTTCTACTTTAAGATCATAACTTGGATTCCAGAAGGCAGCAGGTGTTATATAAGAAACAGTAAAATTATAAGTACCCGCCAACGGACTCAATACCTGCAATAAAAGCTTACCTGATGATTTTGAGTTTTTTTGTTCTTCTTCATTAATCTGCATTCGAATTTTTCCAATGGTTTCATTTAACTTACTATCTTTCTCGCGATATACGCTTTGCTCATTTTCCAGCTCAAGGGTTTTTGTTTTGTAATACTCCATCATCTTTATTAATTCAGCTACACTTAATCCTGTTTGAGTGCCCCCAATCAATCTATTCGCTTTTAAGAGTTCTAATAATTCTTTTCCTGTTTTTAGTTGCACCAAAACTTTGGTCAATTCTTTATTCACCAGCTCAAGTGAATCTTCCAATTTTTTTATAGAAGTCGTTTTGATCAATGGCTTCAGATATTCGGTAGAAAATTCAACTGATAAAATAGTTATTTTTCCTTCCGTGCCTATTTGAATACTGTTTAAGTCTATCTGGTTACTTATTCCATCTATTATTAATTCGATGGTTCCTTGCGGTAGGTTAGCCTTTGCCGTATGTATTAATTCAGCTCCTACTCTATAGATGGTTGCCTGTTTTAGCAATGAAGGAACTACGATCTTTTCATTCCCTGCCCTTGCAGAAAAAATCGAAAGGCTTAGGCAAAGAAGAACTATCAATCTTTTCATATCAATTGTTTTATGTGTTTACAATGGATGCGGCCTGATTGATATTTACATAAAAAAAGACCTGCGGGTAAGCAGGTCCTTAAAACGAAGGGTTAGCTAACAATTATTTATAGAGCAGTTCATAATATTCCTGCGCCATCCGGCCAGCATCAAATTGAAGGCGAACATCACGCATTCCATTTTTACAAATCTGCCTCCACGTATCGTATTGATCATAATACATAGGGATAATTTCATTTTCCAAAAGCTCGTACAATTTGTTAAGGTCATATTCATCCTGCTCATGTACACTCATATTCGCATAATCGGCTTTGGGAACTACAAACCCATTGTTACCATGATTAATAAACTCCGGAATCCATCCATCATCCGTAGATAAATTAACAGCTCCATTCATTGAAGCAGTCATACCACTTGTACCGGATGCTTCTCTCGGAACTCGTGGGTTATTCAACCAAAGATCACCAGCCTGTTTCATTCGTTTAGAAAGGGTGAGTTCATAGCCAACTAAAACAGCCACGTTTTTATAATTGCGACTTAAATGCACAAGATTATTAAAATCGTTGATAGCCGGGTAATCCATCGGATAAGGTTTACCAGCCCAAATAATCTGCACCGGGTATTTTTTATTTGAAAGCATGCGTTCAAATCGTTCCCGATCTCTTGTTATAAGTTCGGCTCTTTTATAACCTGCAAAGCGACGGGCCCAAACAATCGTAAATATTGAAGGGTCGAATAGCTTACCTGTTTGATCGGCTACAATTTCAAAAGCCCTGCGTTTCAAATATTTTTTACGATCATCGTACCAGGCGTCGTTACCTTCTCCACTGGCACGATACAACTGCTTATCGGCCCAGTAAGTCCAGTTTTGAGAGTTTGTTATTGAAATGATTGGACAAATATTTTCGTGCTTCGCCCACATATGCCGCGAAACTTCACCATGTAATTTTGATACGCCGTTTGCAAGCCTGGCAAATCGCAAAGCAACAAGAGAATGATTAAACTGATCATCTTTTAAACCCGTAAGCTTTCGCACTTCATCAATACTTAATCCACAGAAATAACTCATTTTGTGACATAGATGAATATCATGTTTTTCATTGCCGGCTTCTTCAGGAGTATGTGTAGTAAATACAAGCCGTTTGCGTACTTCCTCTACTTTGCCATATTTTTTGTATAGATAAAATACTGCGGAAACTCCATGGGCCTCATTTAAATGGTAAAGAGCCGGATTGAATCCTATTTCATCCATTAACTTCGCTCCTCCCACACCCAATAAAATAAACTGAGCAACTTTAGTAGCCACATTCGCATCGTATAAACGATGTGTTATTGTTTGTGATACATAATCGTTTTCAGGTAAATCAGTACTCAATAAAAAAAGTGGTGCCGATTTAAATGTTTCGGGATTGAGGTACCAAACCTTTATCCATACAGGATGATCGTGAATATTTATTTGAAATTTAATTCCGGTATCTTCCAGAAAACTATATTGTTTTTCCATCCAGGTTACCTGAAGCGTTTGGTCCTGGTTTCGCGCCTGATCGTAGTAGCCATACTTCCATAAAATTCCAACAGCAATCAGGTTCTGTTTCAATTCATAAGCACTTCGCAGGTGTGAACCAGATAAAAATCCTAAGCCTCCACTATAAATCTTCAATGGCTGATGTACGGCAAATTCCATTGAGAAATAAGCTATTTTCTTGGCAAATCGTTCGTCAGTGGCATAAGGTACTTTGTAATTCGTGAAACTCATAAGAAATAAAACAATTTGTAAATAATAAAATTCCTGCACACAAATGAAAACATTCTGTGTAATTATTACACAATTGACGCCGCAATATAACGGTTAAATACGAAAATCAATTGTTCTTTGATTTATTTACACATTCTAAAAATGCACCATTTTTAATCGCGATTCATTTAATCTGCCAGCAAAGAAACTGATACAAAATTAAATATCAATAAGGTGAGAGAAGAGTTTACACAATACTTTGTTACCCAGGTTTAGCAATATTTTTTTTACTTACAGGTCGTGGTTTGGGCAAATTCCTTTTGGGATAGGTACCTTCAAAGAAACACTTGATATTTCTAAAACTACCACAGCCACCCGTTTCTTTTATAGTTATGGAAGTGGTACCGAATTCAACGTCAAGTGCGCAGGGGTTGCCGGGCTCTTGATACTTTGCCCTATTTTTTGATACCAATCGCAACAGTCCTTTTAATTCACCAATACATTCGCCATTATCTTTTTCAAAATGAATGAAGAATAAAAGTTCTCCATTTTTTTTAGCATCTCTTACACTAATAAAGTTGCGCTTGTCCTTTACATAGTTACCAGACAACTTATTTGTTTGTTTGAGGGTATCAATTGGGTTAAATATCTGTTCAATAATTTCTTCGTTAGGCTCAGTCATTACAAGCGTAAAATCATTAGAGGAATTATTAATAACATATACATTTCTTTTGAACTGGAGTAAGGATCCGTTCTTTTTTTCGCGATAAGTTGTAATCTGAAATTTATTATCAAGCATTCCATAAGTTTCTGTGTAAGACTCAGCTCCCGTTTTTACCAATGGAAGTGCATTCATAAAAATTTCCTCTTTAGTAAAGCAAGCCAAATACCCAATTCGCTTGTTTCCGCTTACTGCCTTAAAAAATAAA
Source organism: Chitinophagaceae bacterium (assembly GCA_046153465.1). GTDB lineage: Bacteria > Bacteroidota > Bacteroidia > Chitinophagales > Chitinophagaceae > Endoryza. The sequence goes on along the minus strand of JBJXDV010000286.1, from coordinate 3,263 downwards.
TAAATTTCTTTTCCTTTTTCCCTTGCTCGGCCAAGGGGGTATAATTTTGGTTTAACGCCTTTGCCAAAATCCTTACTAAAAATAGAATCCGGTATAAACTTCGTAAATATTTTAAAGGTTATTAAAGAAGAATCGGATATTTTATGGGTAAGCGTGGTATCTGCCACCCTTATGGGTAAGGTACGTTCCGGGAAAAAATTTATGAAATCGGTCACTTCAATTTCGTCCTCCTCCTGCAAAGATGTTTTCTTGCTTTTACAGTTAAGCAATAAAGTAATAAAAAGCAGACCAAGGAACATTCGTTTCATATTAAACAGGAGTTAACGGTTAAAAATAGTCATTCAACCTCATTCACAAAAAAGTTTATTGCATATCTCAGTAATGTTTTTTAGATTTGTCTAAATTATATTTTAGTTTCAATGAAATATTCATCCAGCAAAGAAAATTATCTCAAGTCAATCTTTCATCTCCAGGAAGAAGATGGCTTGGTAACTACAAATCAATTAGCTGATGCTCTTCAAACGCGGCCGGCTTCGGTTACCGATATGCTGAAAAAGTTAAAATTACAGAAGCTATTGCTCTATGAAAAATACAAAGGTTTTAAACTTAGTCCTGAGGGTAAAAAAGTTGCCATACACATTGTTCGCAAACATCGTTTATGGGAATTTTTTTTAGTTAACAAGTTGAATTTCGGCTGGGATGAGGTACATGAAATCGCAGAGGAACTTGAGCATATCAGCAGTAAAAAATTAATTGATCGGTTAGATGCCTACCTCGAGTTCCCGAAAACAGATCCTCATGGAGATCCTATACCGGATAGCAATGGTCGATTAACCATTGCAAGGCAGGTAGATCTTTTAAATTTACCTCTTCACAAAATGGCGGAAGTTAGCAGCATTGGTGATCAATCGGCAGAAATGCTGGAATTGCTTAGTCATAAAAATATTCAATTGGGAAGTAAACTGGAAGTAAAGAAAAAATTTACGTTCGATAATTCGATTGAATTGAAAATAAAAAATCAACCAACCATCACTGTAAGCGAACACGTCGCTAAAAATATTTTTGTTAAGTACGATGAATAAGATAGAACAGGACCATTCGCTGAGCGAAGTACACGAATCGATCGACATTAGTACAAAAAAAATTGGATGGCGAAAGGCATTTGCTTTTTTTGGACCGGCTTACCTGGTAAGTGTAGGATATATGGATCCGGGTAATTGGGCCACCGATCTTGCCGGAGGCAGCCAGTTTGGTTATAAATTAATTTGGGTATTGCTAATGAGCAACCTGATGGCGCTATTATTACAAAGTTTATCTACCCGCCTTGGAATTGTACGGGGGCGCGACCTTGCCCAGGCAAATCGGGAAACCTATCCCCGAACTATAAATTTTATTCTCTATTTACTTGCCGAAATAGCTATTGCAGCCTGTGATTTAGCAGAAGTTTTAGGGATGGCTATCGGTATTCATTTACTGACAGGGCTACCACTGATTTGGGGAGTGGCTATAACGGTATTGGATACCTTTTTGTTATTATTTCTTCAACGATTGGGCATCCGAAAAATGGAGGCATTTATTATTGCATTGGTAGCCATCGTTGGAATTTCATTTTTAATTGAAATAATATTGGCTAAACCTCCGATTGGGGAAATGGTAAGTGGCCTAATTCCTTCTCTCCCCAATAACCAGGCTCTTTATTTAGCTATCGGAATTATTGGAGCGACCGTTATGCCGCATAATCTTTATTTACATTCGGCGCTTGTACAAACAAGAAAAATACAAAAAACAAAAGAAGGCATTAAACAGGCTTTAAAATGGAACCTTATTGATTCGACCATTGCGCTTAATATTGCCTTTTTTGTAAATGCAGCCATTCTTATTTTAGCAGCTAAAGTTTTCTTTTCTACAGGAAGAACCGATGTTGCAGAATTAAAAGAGGCACATGGTTTATTAGCAGATTTACTGGGAACAAAATTGGCGCCAATTTTATTTGCAATAGCCTTAATTGCTGCAGGACAAAGTTCAACGGTTACAGGAACATTAGCTGGTCAAATTGTAATGGAGGGATATCTGCAGCTTAGAATTAATCCGTGGGTACGAAGATTACTAACGCGCCTGGTGGCCATAATACCTGCAATAATTGTAATTTATATTTTTGGCGATGAAAAAGTTGATACCCTTCTGATTTTTAGCCAGGTTTTATTGAGCGTCCAATTAGGGTTTGCAGTAATTCCATTAATACATTTTGTGAGCGATAAAAAAACCATGGGTACTTTTGTAATTAAACCTTATGTGAAAGTTTTGGCATGGATGATTGCAATTGTGCTTGTTTATCTAAACTTAAATCTAATTGCAAACGAGGTTATTCAGTTTTTTCAAGCTCCCGGAAATTTATTTTGGAAAATAATAATCTCGGCAGCGGTTGCGGGATTTCTAGCGCTGCTTATTTATATCACCTTCTTTCCCCTTTTTAACAGGAAGAAACAAGCCCTGCCAATAGAAATACATCCTGCAAGAAAAGCAATTGCTCCTCTTGATTTATCTCCTTATAAAAAAATTGCCATTGCGCTTGATTTCAGTATGAATGATCAAAAACTGATGGCACATGCCATTAACCAGGGCAAAGAGGATACTCAATATCTATTTATTCATATTGTAGAAAGTGCCTCTGCCCGATTTTTAGGAAAAGATAGCGACGACTATGAAACCAGGGCAGATGATGAACGGCTACAACAGTATATTTTACAATTCAGGGAAATCGGACGCAGCGCCATTGGTAAATTAGGATTTAGAGATCGGGCAAAAGAGATAGCGCGCCTGGTGAAGGAAGAAAATGCTGACTTATTAATTATAGGAGCACATGGACATAGTGGTATCAGAGACTGGCTATACGGAGAAACCATTGAATCGGTTAGACATGAATTGAAGATTCCGGTATTAATTGTGAATTTGTAAAAACAGGTTGCTTTAATAAATAAACTCGGGTTGTTCCATTCAATGTAAACACATGATCGAAAGAATAGTAATAAAAAAGCACATACTATGCCTCTACTGCCAAGTTCAGCCCTCTTGGCTTAGCTAAGTTTTACCAGGTGTTTTAATCGACTGAATGTTTCGGGTTTAATATTCAAATAGGAAGCGAGGTGTTTTTGTGGTACGCGTTGAAGCATATGCGGATGATTTTTTAAATAATCCAAAAATCGTTCACGGGTTGAAAGAGACAAAGATTTATAATGCCGTTCATCTTTTTTTGCGAACATGGC